>JAIJLI010000002.1 GCA_022722495.1 Dialister sp.
AAGCAAGGTTGACAAAGAGGAAGGAAAGTCTCTCATTGATGATGAAGTAAAAGAGTGCTTTAGAGTAATCGAAAATGAGGAGTTTATCAAAGCTATAGTGGATTCAGATGATAAGGTTCTGTTTGGTTTCTACAGAGCAACTGGTAAGCCTTATTATCCTCTCAATGAAATGTACCACGTTGAGCAGAATGAAGAGTTCTTCGCTCTTTGGCAGGATGCTGCAAACCATGTTCTCCTTGGTATCAGAAGAGACGGGCAAATCATTGGTGAAATCCATGCAGTCAATGCCTTGAAGCAAGTTATCTCTCAGCTTCAATCAAACTTTACATCATTGCAGAAGGAGGTTAAAGATTTTCTTAATATATTCTCTTTGCAAGATAACGAGGAATATCTTGCAGTAGAGCAAGATGCAGAAGGAAAGATTCTTTCTGCAACAAATCCTGATGGCAGTCACTATATTTATAATGCCAAGTCTGAGACTATCCCAGAAGAGTTTTCTAATTTCGAAGACCCTGAGGGAAGGATGGAAATAGTTACTGATGCAGAAGGTAAGGTTATGTCATATCGTGACTCACAAGGAAAGAAGCATGAGCATAGTATGGATATTGCAAATCTCGATATTTCAAACCTTAATCTTAAAGGCAATAGTGTGAATAATATTAAAGACGCACTGAAAGCTAATGGATTTGATGTAAAGACTCCTATTGATTGGAGCGATAGTGCTTTTATCCAGATAAACGAGCCACGCTTTGCTATTGTTAATATCACTGGTATTGACAGTATGCCTACATCAAAGACTCAGAATCTTCACGCATGGATGGAGTTCTGGGATAGACAAGGAAATTATTTCAAGAAAAGAGTAATTGCTAATGCTCAGGGAGCATCTTCTATGGCAGACCCAAAGAAAAACATTTCCATTGATATATGCAATGATGAATGGATTGGTGATGATACAACTAAAGTGAGGATTGGAGATTGGGTTCCACAGGACAGCTTTCATTTAAAGGCATACTATTTGGATTTTTTCCGTGGCGTAAATGCTGTTTGCTACAAATTTTATAATGAAATCGTTAGAACTAGAGGATTCATGTATGATAGACCATGGAAAAAAGCATTGATAGATACATCAAGGCTTGGTGTTGTAGCCAAAAGTTTGGGAAACATTAATGTAGGAGATTTTGACCTCCTTGTTGATAATGGGGCACGATGTGTTCCTGATGGATTTCCTTTTGCTTGCTACTTGAATGGAGAGTTCTACGGAGTATTCTCTTGGCAACTAAAAAAGCATCGTGACAACTACCATTTAGATAAGTCAACAGATACGAATATTCATCTGGATGGTTGGCTTGATGCTAAGTATTTTTGGGGAGGAAATATTAATTGGAGTCAGTTTGAAGTTCGCAATCCTAAAAGTCTATACTCTATCGGTGGAAACAAATATGATGCAGATGTAGCACAAGAGGAGATAGCTGGAGAAGAAGAGGTTAATTCTTGGATAGAGGGTGGAAAACTTCCTGATGGAACAGTCATATCCAATAAGATTAAGAAAAACCTGCTTATCACAGCTAAGGTAAAAAAATACATAGTAAATCTTTCTAATGCAATATCTGTCATTGAAAATGCTATGAATATTTATGAAGCATCATCTAAAACAAACGATGACCTGAATAAGTTCAAGGCTGTATATGAAAAGTTTTTTGACCCAGAAAATATTATTGACTATATTATCTTTTCTGATGTTACATATAACCTTGATGGTTTTGCAGCAAACTGGCAATGGTTTACGTATGATGGAAAAAAATGGTGGGTTGGGGTATATGACTGCGATAGGACTTTTGGCTTAGTTGGTGGTTCTACTCAAATACAGCCATTAATGAGTCATATATTTCCTAATAGTAATCTTCCTCAAAAGTATATAGTAAAATATTATACAGAGAAACTGAATGCTAGATATTGCGAGTTAGCTAATTCTGGGATATTATCCTCAAATCATTTATTTAATTGTATTTATGATTGGACAACTCGTATAGGTTCATCTTTTTACAAAGCAGAGTATGAAAAATGGAAAGACTCTCCTTGTGCCTCAGATAGTATTATAAGTGAATACTGGGAGCCACTAGTTGATGAAAATGGAGTTCCGCAAACTGAGGAAACTGAAACTTTTGATGCAACTAAATCATACAATGTTGGTGATATTACATCTTTTGGATGTGATGTTTTAATGGGATTTTTCAAATTTAAATGTATTAAACAAACAGAATCCCTTGGAACAAATACTCCTCATAGTGTAAGTAAGTATTCACCAATAAAAGAATTTAGATGTTGTGATAGTATCTACCGTATCAAAAAATGGATAGATAAAAGCATCATAAATATGGATAAATTGTATAAATATTTAAGAAATTAATATTATGGGTAAATGTTTAGTAACAAAATTAGATTCTATTGTTGACAACAACAATATCATTAAGTTAGGAGAAGCTGTGGCAACTATTAATTCTACCGCAGGAAATAAATTGATTTTACAGGTGTCGGGTTGTAAATATTATTGTGAGAAAGCAATATCAATTAATAACTCGACAATTCCAGCCAACACCATTCGTGATGGTTCAAGTTTTGATATTATAAAGTCAATAGATGCGGGTACTTATGTTTTTCATTTTATGAATAAGTATTCATTGGTGGAGTTTGTAGTTGATAGTCTTACAGAAGTAAGTGTCTCAGCTTTAAATAGTTTTAATTATTTAAATAAGATAAGTCGTTTAGCATTTGAAAATGTAGGACTTCATTTTAACTTATTGGATTTAAAAGCATCCAAAGAAATGCTTAGCTTGTCGCTTGTATGTAATATTGCAGGTAAACTTTCTGACTTGAAAGAATTAAAAAAAACAGAAACCCTTGTATTAAGAGCGCAGACAAACTTAACAGGTGATTTGTCTGATTTAGCAGATAAAGAAAAATTAAAGTTTCTTGCTCTCGCTATGCCATTAACAGGGGATTTAGCTATAATGCCAAGTAATTTAAATACATTTTATTATTACGAAAAAGGATATTCACAAATAGGTTGGACAACAAGGGATAATAATAAATGTATTATTTCCATCCCTTCCGCTATTAAGATAAGTAACATTGATAAAATGTTACAAGACCAAGCTAATTGCGTTGTGCCATCAAATGTTGAAGTTAAAACTATTAATGTTATTGGTACTCACACATCTGCATCAGATACAGCAGTTGCAAAATTGCAGCAGAAGGGCTATACAGTCTCCGTTACTCCAGCATAAGGTATCATAAGTTTAATATTAAAGTAAAGAAAGGAAATTAAATATGAATAAGTTAACAAAGAAGTATAAGGTAGTACACGAGGGAACCAAGATGGTGTTCCCTCTCACAGAGGAAGGTGACAATGCTGAGGTATTCCCAGCAGTGAATGCCACCGCAGTAGAGTTTGACACATACCCAGAAGCCAAGGCTTACGTAGATGAGCATAACTTGGTGTATGAGGAACCAAAGTATGGGGAGTAAACCATATAGATAAAAGAAGAAGGGTGAGTCGAAAGATTCACCCTTTTCTTTTGCAGCAAGCCTGAACCAATCCACCAAGCAAATAGCAAGCCTCCTCCCCATACTATACTTTCAATCCGAAACAAAAGACCCTTTAAAACATAGAAAAAACTTTCAATCTGAAAGTATTAACAAAGATTATACTTTAAAATCCCTCAAAATAACCTCATTCTCAATAATTCTCATTATCTTTGCTGATACTAAGAACATCTGTTTATCAGATATTTAAATCAACGGTTTAATACCATTAAACTTAAAAAACGAAACGCTTATGGATAAAGATGAAAATGACCAACGTGTCAACAGAATGTTCGGTGAGATTGTTAAGCTTATCCCCGAACGCAGCAAGATCAAGACAGACTTGCTTTATTTCAAGTATGCGCCTATATTGGTCATGCTTTTCAGATGGTATGGTGTATCTCAGTTCTATGACAACAAGATGGAGATTACTCTCTGGTATGAGGAGAACGAGGAACCTGTCTGGTTCTTCTACTTCATCACCTACATTCTCTATCCTATCTCCTTATGGAAAGGTCAGGTGCTCCACCGATTGTGTGTAGAGTGGCGCATCCCTATCCTCTATATAGCAGGAGTCAACGTGATACATGTGATGTTTGGTTCTATTGTAATCACCAACCAGATGTACTATTGTGATATGTTCCTGATTACACTCATTTTAATTATATATGCATATGTCGCAATTAGTAAATTACAGCATCATCGAAGCAGGACTTCGTGCTCTTGCTGACAAGGCTCACGAATCAGCGGTAGCCCAAGCAGAAGGAAAGCCTATCCCTTGCGGTCTGTCAGAGAATGATATGGAACTGGTGGCACTCCTTACCGCCATGATGAATGATACCCAAGCCAACAAGGGCTGGTGCGCCCACGAAATGGGGAAGTCTATCTCCTCATTCGAGAAGTATGTTCACGATGGAAAGATACCTGAGGGCATCCACGACCAGTTCGGTCACGAAAAGAAGTGGAACAAATCGCTCATCAGGTTCTTCGCCAACAAGAAGGCTTTCTTTCGCAAGCAAGCCCGAAAGTATGGCATAAGCATATAGCATCAGCTACACATTATTATATATAGGAGAGACCCAATAGCCCCTCCTGTATTTTTACGACCTTTTCCGTAACCATAAATCTTTGCTCATCACACACTTATAGAATCTTTTACGAGTTTATCAATCTCTATCCATATTATTCGTATCTTTGTGCTCGTAACGTTACAAAGTGAGAATCATAATTTAGTGTTTAACAAAAAAGATTTCAGGATAATATGGAAAGTAAAACGTATGTATTCGGAAACGAAGGCTCAACATCCAACAATGGGATGCTCGGTCTTCTTGCACCCCTTCTCCAGAAGCAGGGTGTTGACCCAAATGTCCTTCTTGCCATGAAGGGAAACAATGGTTTCGGTGGCGAAGGTGGCTTGTTTATCTGGGTAATCTTCCTTTTCTTCCTCATGGGCTGGGGAGGTAACGGTTGGGGAGGTTTCGGCAATAATGGTCGTGGTGGTCTTGCCAATGAGATCAACAATGACAATGGTCGTGCCCTCTTGATGGATGCCATCGGTGGCAACCGCAATGCGCTCAGCAATTTGGCTACCCAGTTGAACTGTACCGAAGGTCAGATTCAGAGTGCTATCTCTGCCCTGACTTCTCAGGTTCAGAACGTAGGTAATCAGGTTGGTATGAGCGGTATGCAGACTATCAATGCTTTGCAGCAGGGTAATATGCAGATTGCTCAGCAGATTGCCAACTGCTGCTGCGAGAACCGCTTGGCTATCTGCCAGCAGACTGGAACCTTGCAGAATGCCATCAACAATGTGGCAGTAGGTCAGGAGCGTGGCTTCTCTAACGTGGCTTACGAGACCCAGCGACAGACTTGTGACTTGCACAACGCAATCAAAGAGAGCACTCAGACCATCGTTGACGGACAAAAGCAAGCTGAGTTCAGGGAAATGCAGAACAAGATTGATGCCCTCCGTGAGGAGAACAGCACCTTCAAGTCTTCTGCTATGACCTCTCAGATTGTTGGTCAGGCTGTGGCTCCTATCAATCAGGTATTGGCTGGCTTGCAGAACGAGGTGGCTGGTATCAAGTGTAAGTTGCCGGAGACCGTGACTACTCCTTACAGCCCATTCACTGCGGTTCCTAACTGCGTGGCTTATCAGGCTGGCTTGTATGGTTTGAATGCTGCTAACAATGCAGGATTCTGGGGTTAATAAGGAAAGGAGGCTGCTATGTTATGGTTAAGACCTTATACTTGGGTGAATCGTAATGGCTCGGCAGCTATCGCTTCTACTGGCGTGAAGGTGAATACTTCCGATGTGGTGTTCACCTTCAAAAACCACGCTTTCGTGAATGCCAGCTACAGAGGAACGATTTTCGTAAATCTGCGTCAGGCTATTCCGACTGGAACGACTGGTACGCTGCCTATCCTTTTCGAGACAAACGGAGCGACACAAGCTGTGAGCAAGTTCAATGGCGAACCATTGACGGTTGCAGATGTGCCGGGTACTGGAGTGGTTCAGCTCTGGTTCGAGCGAGATACTAACACCCTTCAACTAATGACGGGTATTGTTTAACAACAGAATAGATAATAGGAGATTACACTATGTTTCAAGGTTTAAGAACTAATTCTTTGTTCTATGTCCTCGACAAGGGCGAGAACCCGAGCTTGCGGATCGGTCAGGTTGTTTCGGTGAGCAACCCTCAGACGAGATACCCATCCTTCAACAATGGCTTCACTCCTCAACCTATGGAGACTGTGGTTGATGTGAAGGTGAAGATCAATGACGAGGAAGTGGATTTCAAGCAGCTACCTGCTAACGGACAGATAGCCAACGACAAGAATCTTGTGGTAAGCGATAGCAAGGATGCCATGAGTTCCGAGGTCGATGCAATGCTGAGACAATCCAAGGCGATACTGGAGAGCGTAGATTACCACGAGAGAGTCGTAAAATCTTGCGAGGGAATGCTATTGCAACTCAACCCCCAGATAGCCAAGGAGAAGGAACAGACCGAGAAAATCAACAAGCTGGAAGGCAAGGTTTCCGGCATTGAGGGCAAGATTGACAAGATGCTGGGATGGCTCCAACAGAGCATCAATAAGTAATCTCCTATCTATTCACTTTAATATCTAACGATTATGGTAATGATTGAGATTACAGAAGATAAGTTCGATGATTTGTATGACAACATCGAGTCTATGCTTGGTTTTGGCAGCAAGGCTATGTCTTGTCTGAAAAAGATGAAGCAGGAGCGTATGGGTGAGCGTATGCCTGATTATCGTGACGATTGGAGAAGAGAGCGTGAGGAGCGTGAAGAGCGTGAGAACAGACGTAGATTCAACAACGTGAACGATGATTGGAACTACCCGAACCGCTATGGTGAAAGAGGTGGTGGCGGCTACAATGGTGGCGGTCGCTAGTGTTTAACTTGGGAGTTTTGGTAGCGGCACTATGTCGGAACCAGACTCCCATTAATATTCAGCAATATGGGAAAATGCAGAATGCCATTGGATATGTATGACCTCAAACCTGAGGCAATGGTTGCCTATCTCAGATACAATGGCTATCATTTCAGCAAGAAGATGTGCGAGTGGGCGGTGAAGCAGATGTATAAGTACGACACTTCTACCAAGCGTGATGTTGGTATCTCGTTTTGGGACAAGGAGAAGGTGGATGCCTTGCTGCTTGGTCAGGGTGTAGAGGTGAAGAATAAGATAGGCTACGACCATGTATATGTGGCGAATATGGCGAGGGCAGACTTCTATAAGTCTTCCATCAAGGATGAGGAGCAGCTAGCCCAGTTCATCAAGGATATGGTGGATGATGCCGACCAGAAGGATGGTTTCATATTCAACCGATTCTATGCCGACTGCTGCCACAATGGTGTGCCTATCCCTTGGGAAGATGTGTTATGATCAGAAGAGTAATACAACTCCCGAAGTACGAATGGAGCATAGTATGTTTCATAGGTTATCAGCCGGATGATGCCGATGAAATTTGCTATGCTCTTTCTGATATAGGATGCAGCGGCAATCCGTTATCAGAAGCCCAAGAACATCTAACCAAGCAGAGTGCTGACAGAGGTCTCACGTATTCCAACCTTGCCCAACGGAGAAGCGTTCTTGCTATAGGTAAGGGAAATGCCGCAAGCATCATCAACACCATCGGTCACGAACTCCTGCATGTAGTAGCGCATATTTGTGAGCAGGATCATATTGATATGTTTAGCGAGGAGCCTTGCTATATGATGGGGAGTCTGTGCGAGCAGTTCTTTAAAGACTATTATCCCCCGAAAGCATAGCACCTTCGGGGGATAGTCATATTTGCATTACTTCTTCTCAGCCTTCGCCTTCTGGTTAGCCACAACCACCTTATTGGCTGGCTCCAGCACGGAGAGGATTCGCTTTCTCAGTTCACGGATTCTCTTCATATCCTCGGCATTGTAGGCATCCCTGCCATCTTCCAAGAAGCCCTTCTTCAACTCGGAAATTTCCTGCTTGTCAAGGGAGATCTCGTCAATGGCATCAATGGCAACCTTGTTGGTGTTGTAGTAGCCATCGCTCTGACCAGGAGCCGTGTCAACCAAGAGGTCGTAGGAGGTCTTGAATCCATTAAGCTTGGTGAAGAGTTGTTTCAGCTTCAAATCCTCGAAATCATCCTTCTGAGTAGCGTGAGCCTTGTATATATCCTCGGCATTCAGCTTGTGAGGTCTGTACTCTTCCCCACTCTCCTCGGCACGTTCCTTCTTCTTGTCTTCCTCATACTTCTTCACCTTCACATCTTCCTGCTTATACTGCTTGTATTCCTCTGAGCCGTAGAACCGCTCCAGCATAGAGTAATCGCCATCCACCTTAGCTTGCTTCTTCAACTTGCTCAGGGTATTGGCTGCTCGGTCGTGATTCTCCTTCATATTCCAGAACTCATCACCCTGCTTCTTGGTGACTGGTCTATCATCTGGGTTGCTCACGAACTTGCTTACCAATGGTATGTCTGCCATCTTGATTTCCTTCGGGTCGTTGAGTGACTTGGTGAGGACACCGAGCACCTGACTGCCCATGGTGTAAGCACCACCGAGATAAGAAGACAAGACGTGATCAACCACCGCTGGGTTGTTCAGATTATATCTTGGGTCTCCAAAAGCATCTATGGCATTCTGCTGTACATCAGGATAGTCATTTCCGATTGAGTTAACCATCTTCGATACTCGCACCAGCCAATCAGGAGTGCCCACGTATGCCTTGGTAAAGTTCGGGTCATACTTGTTGTACTCCGTGTCCTTGAATAATGGCTTGCCAGTGAAATCAACATTGAAAGCCAACTCAAAGACTGGGCGGATAGGGTTCGGCATCAGGCTGACTGCTATGTTGCCATCATATCCAGTTGGATCAAGCGGAAGCATATCCACTACCTGACCGAGCAAGTCTTCTGCATACTGGCTCCAAGTTTCCTCTGCCAGCTCGCCACCCATCATCTTGGAAGCAATCATATCTCCTATGCCATAGAAGGCACGGAACTCCTGAGCAAGCGGAATCTTCACATATTCGTTGGTAAACGGAATCCACATAATGGCATTGTTTCGTCTATCCCACTTAGAGAACTGCCAGTACTTATCCTTATCATCATCACCGCCCAACAGACTCATCAGAGCAGCGTTAACGATAGGAACCAGCACACCACTCGCCAACCAAGCTGCAGTAACAGCCGTGAACTTGAAAGGATGATGTTTGGTAAGCGCACCCAAGGTCTGCAAGCTCTGTACAGCCGGATTGATGAAGAGATAGAGGTTTCTAATCATCTGCCAGCCGTATTCGCCAGTACCCTTGCGGTTGAAGTTCAAGGTTACATCCTTGGCATCATTCACCGCCTCATCAATGGAGCGACCATACTGGATGGAAGTCATATAGACCGCAAATCGGTTACTATCCTCAATCGCTCTATTCAGGAACTCAATACCATCCATAATGGTGTGCCCTACCTTTACTGGGTTCGCCTTCCATCTATCCAAATCCTTCAAGTCATTCTTGAATTTCTTCTTCAAATCTTCCACGTCAAGCGAAGAGACAAAGCCAGTCTCGCCACCATTCATCATGAAGTCATAGAACATCTGTTCCTTTGCCGTAGCATTTCCGTTGCTTACCTTCTCTCTCAACTTGCCGTTCTGATAGTCTCTCAGCATAAAACCGAGATTCCAAGAGGTAGCGAGATTCTTTCGGAGGAGATAATTGTATCTGCCATCCTCACGAATAGCGGTAGAAGCCAGAGTCATAGTCAGGTCTCGGAAGTAGTTGGAAGGGATAAAGAGAGGAGAAAGACTTGTGTAGGCAGCAGCCATCTTTCTTCCCAACCAAGCAGCAGCCCTATCCAGTTTGCCGCTCTGAATTTCTCTTACTCGGTGTGCTCTGGTATTGTTCATCGCCTGAGCCAACTGCGGGTCTCCATTCACATAGATAACATACTCCTCGCCATCCTTCATCACTCTTACCTCATGTTCTCTCTCCTCGCTATGAGTCTGAGGATAGGCTATGTTCAATCCATCTCTCTGCTGGGTAGCATCGCCAGTCTGAGCCATCTGTTCCATCTTCTGCTCGAAAGCATCAATAGCAGCCTTCACCTGATTACTATTCATCTGAGAAGTAATCTGAGGGGTAGCAGGAATCCACTCCTCGTTGCCGTTGGCATCCGTACTCTTCACATACCAAGCCTTGCTCAGTGTCAGCAGGGAGGTAGGATGATTCTGTGCCAAGAGCATCAGGTGCTGCTTCACCCAGTTCTTGTTGTTCAGCAGGATTCCACTCTCTGCCATATTCTCGATGTATGCGATAGGATCATCAGCGATAGAGGTTCGTCCGTGTGCAGTCTTCAAGGTCTGATTGAACGCACCCTTGCCACCACCTATGTAGTCCCATACTTGGTCGGCAGTAGTGCCATCCCAGCCACGGAGAGGAATATAATGGCTATACATACCCTTCACATACTCGTAGGTATCCTTGCTCATCATTCCAGCCTTGAAGCCATCACGGAGAATCTTCTTGGTGGCAGCATTCGTAGCATTCCATAGGTCTTGCACCTCAGCTACATGCTTACTTTCAATATCCCTTACCAGTTTGTGGGCAGCTTCCTCAAAATCTGAGCCACCGAATAACTGAGACAAACCAGAGTAATCATTGACAACACCATTCTCATCGTAGCGGTAGTCCATATAGGATGGAGAGTACTTTCCTCGGAGGGCATTATCCTTCTGTCTCCAAGTGGTGAAATCTACCCTGCCAAAATCAAAGTCTGCATCATTAGACACACGATCCAAGTCGTTTTTGTATGCCTTGTATGCTGCACTTCTCTGATTCACATCTTCATAATCAGCTTCCAAAGACTTCTTGAATGCCATCTGAGCATCACGCTCCAAGCCGTGTTTAGCCATCATATAGACTCGCACGTTGTCGTAGCTATTGCCCAGTACCTTCTTCATCTGATGATAAGCCTTTCTGAGTGGCTGCAGAAACTCGTTGTTGTACTCCTCAAACTCGTTCTTTCCCTTGCCGTGACTTCTGTTCTCGGCAGTATAGGCATCCTCAGCCATGTTCAGGCGGTCAACACCCACCTCCTTCATAATAGCTTCCTGAGCCTTGCGGATAGCCAGCATACTATCTTGGAAGGCGATTCTTTTGAGCACAGAGCCACGCTGCAACTCTCGGTTGAACTCACCAAGGGCAGTATCATCACTCAAAAGATGCTGCTCGTAGGTTGGAGCAGTCTTCCACAGAGCCATCTGTTTGCGGTACTCATCCACTCTCCTCAGGAAGTCAACAGCACTCTCGCCAGCGTTGCGTTGTGGGATGGTTGGTCGCTGGGCATCCTTAGGCAGATTATTATCCTTCTTCCACTGGTTCAGGTCATGCTCAAACTGGTCATAGCGCAAGGAGAATCGGGTATTACCCACAATATTGGCATTGTTCTCATCGAATATCACATAGTTGTAATCGCCTTCTTTTGCACCGCCATGAATCATGCCAGCAGGGTACTTGATACCGACAAGACCATTATCCGAAAGAATCTGACTTGCGGCATTATCTCCTACATAAGTACTCAACTTTCTGTAAAGTTCCTCACCAAGGTCAGCATCCTTAATGTCTCTAACTAGGTCATTGTACCAGATGGTAGCGAGTACATCATCAGGAGTAGCATCCTTCAAATATTCGTTTAAAGCAAGTACATCATCATCTGCCACATAATTATCAATCACATCCTTAATATCTGATTTCAGTTTCTCAACTCTTCCAGCCACATCTGTTGTGTTAACATAAGTCTTCAATGTATGAGCAATGAAATCATTAAGAGGAGTAGCCTTGAAATCATTGAAACCTTGATTATCTGATACTACCTTATAGGCATCTTCTGCCACTTTCTGCTTATCCAAGGAGTCAGGAATTGTTCCTTCCCAATCCAGATAGTTGCTACCATTATCATCAGGAATTTCCACATCATAACGGTTGGCATTTCCCTGAGTCAGATACTCTTCATCAAGGGAATCAATCCACTTCAAACCTTCCTTATACTCTGCAAGTCTATTCTTCAAGTTCTGCTCATATTCTGTTCCCTTCTCTCTATCCTTCAAGTTTTCAAGGGTACGCTGAATATCGTTGGCATCAGCACCTATACGTTTCTTGGCAAACTCCTTGGCACTTGCCACACTACCGCCAGTAGCCACATCGTTCACCATTTCACCAAAGACTCTTCTCTTGAAAATATCGCCCTTCACCCCATCAGGGTAGCGCATATTTTTATAGAGGTCTTCCATCTTTCTATTCTTTGCTCTCTGGGCATACTCACGTCCAATCTTGCTAGAGTTGGTAACATACACACCATGCCCGAAGCTCTCACTTCCCTCGCCTTCCAAGGCATGAGACAAATCGAACTTGTCAAAGCTAGCACCAGTACCGTGATAGGTACGGATGCTAAACTTAGGATCAGAGCCAGTAAGCAGAGGAGCAATAACATGTTCCGTCAACTGGGTAGGGATTCCGTTGCCGATGATGGTATGGCTCAGATTCTCGGAGAAAGGCATCTTGTAATCATCGCTCACTCCTGATACTCTAGCGAGCACTCTACCCATGGCACGATATACCTTGCCGTCAGGCATCACAATCACATCACCGCTTTTTGTCCTGAACGTTGGCAGAAGTTCATCAGCAAAGGCATGAGGAACCTTTCCGTCTGCGTAGGCACTACCCATCACATATAATGGCTTGTCAATGTTTCTCCAGTCAATGCCATCAGCCTTCAAGCGAATATCCATCCAAGGAGCCACACCATTCTTCTTCTCTGTCAGGGTCGGGATAATATCAGCCACAGCTTCATACCATCCACTCTTGTGTTCCATCTTCTTTGGCTTTTCAGGGAGTTTGCCATCACGAACCGCACGGACAATCAATCTCTCTCGGTTGGTGTAGCCGCCATAGTCAGCAGCGTTATACACATCTGCATCCCAAGTATAGCCGTTGGCATCAAGCGCATCCGTGATAATCTTCATCGCTTCCGAATCCTTATACCCCTTCACATTCTCAATGGTCACCACCTTTGGTTTCACAGCATTGATGAACTTGGCAGTACTAGCAGCAGTCTCCTTGTCAAGTTCCACCTCTGCATGGTTACTCTTCGCCTGAGAGTAGTTCTTGCAGACTGGGCTGGCATGGAAGTACTCTACCTCGCCATCTATCTGCTTCACCAATTCCTTTGGATCAACGTCACGGACATCAGCAGTAACGATGTGCTGCCCGAAGTTGTTGCGATAAACACCGCTTATCTTCTCATCATACTCAACTGCCACCACAGGGTCGATGATACCCTTCAAGCCTTCCTCAACAAGACCGCCACCGCTAAAGTATGTTCCAGCCTTAATGAGAGTGCCATCCTTCAGGGAGAACTTAGGTTCCTCGCCGGCAATCTCTGCCTTGCGATTCTCGCCTAGAGCCTGAGCAATATGAATCATCTTCTTGTTAGCCATCTGCCAGCCGATCGGCATATCATCAATGGCAGTCTTGATAGCATCATCCACCTCATCAGGAGTGTTCAGACTCTTCAAGTCCTCAGCCATATCAGCCGCCCCACTCTCCTTTCCGTCAGCCATATCACGGAGAGAGAAACGGATATCACTCTTGCGAGAATTGAAACGATTTGAAGGAGGAATCACATTGCCCTTATTATCATAAGTAATGAGGTCATTCAGCTTACGATTATTCTTGGCATTCTTATATCTGTATTCCTTACCATCATCAAAGCCGAACTCGTTAACATCATTGCCATCCCACCATAATTGATTTGCAGGAACTTCATCTTCAATGATACGATATTTTCCATCCAACCTATTGTCACCGTGCATTTCAGCATACTTCTTTGAAGGAGTAACCCAGTCACCATTACGCAACTTACCTTCCTTTACAGAAGTAGGAACGGCACGATAAACCTTAACCTTAACATCTTTCTCGCCATTCTTAATGGCATCAAGTGCATTCTTTATAACATGAGCAGACTCCAATCCATAAGCAGTATTGTTCATATATGCTCTTGGATTGTCGAAATAATCATCAGGCTGCAAGTTATAACCTAATGCAATATCTTCCAAGTTTACATCAGGAGAGTTTTCTATGTCGGCTCTTCTTGCCTCATCAGACTCATATTGAGGATTTGATGGAGCAGCCCACGCTCCCTGACCTTGGTAATCGCTACCAACGTCACCGTAACCATTACGTCTGGCTGATTCATCAAGCATTTCCCTTGCCGTTGATTCATCATTATTAGCAATGGCATCCATATAACGCTTATCAAGTTCATCAGTTGGAATCAGAGAGAGTTCATCCAGATGTTTCTGTCTCTTCTCTTCCTCTTCCTGCGCTCTTTTTCTTGCAGCTTCCATAGCATTACGCTGCGCCTCTACCTGCTTTCTTCGTTCCTCAATCATAGCGTCAAGGTCACCAAAGTTCTCTTTCAAGGCTTCATTTATAGGTTTGGTGTACTTAATAATATCCTTAAATGAGGAAATCTTGTCTTCATTTGCCTGCAATAAATATCGTTTGATGTTTGCTCTGGCACGTGCTGCCTCAGCAGTAGAACCTCGTTCAACTGCATTCGCATACATAGCAACATCATCCTCATTTACCCCAAACTTTTCAGCAATACTCTTAATCTTCTCATCCTTCAACGAGAACTTTACTTTAGCATAGTCTGCAAACGGCTTTAGCTTACGATTGCTCGTATCAAGCCACTTGTCGAACTCATCCTTACTTACTCCAGTAATATTTCCAAGACCTTGCCACCCATCGCTATAGTTGGCGAGATAAGCCTTTTTAGCATCATCCATGGAGTCATAGCCATACATCACCTTATGCTCATCAAACGAGCCATCAGGATTCACTTGGTCAACGACAAACACATCACCATTCCAATTATCAAGGTCTGCTTTGTCATTGATGAACATATCCAAATGGTCACCATCCTTGCCAAACTTGCCACGGATATATCCATAGGTATCGTGCATGGTAACTTTCCATTCTTTACCATCTGCATCCTTACCTGAGCGAGTTGAACCCTTTGGATTTTCTATAGTGTAATCGTAGCCACCAAACTTGATGTGTCCTTTCTTATAGTTACCGCTCTCCTTCTGTGCGTCAGATGGATTGATTTCTGTCTCGTCAATGGCAGACTTCAAACGGAGAGAGAACTTGGTATGCTCTATGATTTTCATATCCTCAGGCTTGAAGATAACATAGTTGGTATCACCTTCCTCTGCACCACCAAAGTTACGACCAGCTTTATACTTGATGCCAGTGTAGCCAAGAGAAGAGAGAAGTTTGCTTGCAGCCTTATCATCATTGAAACTTGCATCATCATTAACACTTCTCATTGAGATAGTCTTATAGAAGTTATCAAAGGTTCTATCCTTCTTCAAGTCCTTAATATCGTAGCTACGCAAAGAAGGTAGTGCTTTAGCTACCTTATCTATCAGTTCATCGGTTATAGGAGCATCCCAATCCAGATAGTTGCTGCCATTATCATCAGGTATATCCACCTCATAGAGATTTCCCTTATACTTTTTAACACGGATATTTCTAGGAGCAAGTATGAGTTCTGCTGCATCAACTTTGTTCTGATAACCACTCCTTATACTACCATAAGTACCTTTAAGAAGGTCTTTAAAATAAGCGTAATCACCTTTTCGCAATATACTTTTAGCTTCTGAGACACCATATTTTTCAAGATTATACAAGAAATCATCAAGAATATTTGCGTTGTCTATACCTACCTTATCCAACAAAACAGAGCGCAAATCATCCTCAGACATTTCCTTACCATTATAGACGTAAGTAGGCTTTTTACGTGTTAACTCTACATAGCTTTTTCCTATCTCTTCCGATGAAGTGACATAGCCACCCCAACCGAAGGCTTGGGAGCCAGCACCCTCGCCCATGTGGTCGAAGTCAAACTCAGTGAAGTCAGCACCGCTACCATGATACACCTTCAACGAAAACTTAGGAGCATCAGCTATCTCCTGATTAATGCTGTTCACCACATCATCAGTAACAATATCGCCCTCCTGAATCTGCTGAGGTTCACGACCAGCGTTCTTCACAAGTTCCGCTTGTTCTGCTCTGGTCAAGATACGGTTCACCTTCATCGCACCAGTAATCACCCAAGGGTCAGTCTCATGGTTCGGGTTGGTACGATACATATAATAGCCATCAGTAGGCAGATGTTTCAATCCAGCGAGAGAATGCTGATACTTGCCCGATGGATTGATACCCTCTTGGCGAGCTTCCTCCTGATAATCAACATCAGCAGCATACTCCACCTCAGCGAACACGAAGTTCTTAGGGAAGAGAGTCTTGTTTCCATCAGCATCCTTGCGGTTAAACTGGATAGCGTAAGGCACGACACCAAGATGCCAGCCTGGTCTATAGGCTAGCTTACCGCTACCGCCTTGTGTTCCCTTGCCGCCCTGCTTAACCTGAGGTCTGCCAGTTTTGCTTTCTCCTGCAATAGGAGCCGCATCAGCATCAAGCCATACACCAACTGGAGTAGCAGCACCATCAGGGTTCGCTACCATTGGTGGATAGAGTTTACCATCCTTTAGCACGAATACCTTGTAGCCGATACCCTTCTTCTTAGGTTCAGGCTTTTGACGGAGAGAGAATGAAACATCTTCGCCAGTCTCAGAGTTTGTCACCTCACCATTGGCAGTCTTCACATAGGCTTGTTCTATGGAGCGGATGATATTCTTGGTTACATCGCTATACTCAGTACCAAAGAATGCCAACTTAATCTTCTGCAATATCTCATGGATAGCAGCGAGCAGAGGATGAGACATCTTCATAGCGAGAGTATGAGCCAAGTTAAGGTCACGAATCATTTCACCTACCGCATCAGCAACAACCTCCTCAGCATAGTAATCTCTAGCACGTCCAGAGAATCCAGCATCAGAATATCTCTGCATGGTCTCATCTACCGCATTGTCGAAGGCATCAGAGCCATAGGTATCGAGCACAAGCTGAGTCAACTCATTGTATGCAGCAGGGTTCAGATTCTTGATTTGGTGGGTCATTTCGTGACCGAAGATAAACTGAGCACCTTCCGTGATAGAAGAGTCAAGAGTGATGAAGATTGTATGATGAACGTTGCCATCAGCATCCTTGGTTTCCTGAATCCAGCCGTTGCCCAACTTGTCAGAGTACTGCCATTGAATGTTAGCACCCATCATCTTAGCCAGTCTCTCGAAAGCCTTGCGAGTCTTCTCGCCCACGATATTGTCAACGACCTTCATATCATCCACCTTATTCTTCTCTACATCAGCAGCACGCTCGGCAGTTGTCTGCTGTTTGCCATTCTCCTTAGCAGAGAAAGGAAGGTCTTCCTCAGACTTCTGCTCACCGAACACCTTATTCTGTTCCTCAACCTTCTTGTCAACAAACTCTTTGAACTCTCTAGCAGTATCGGCATCATAGAACGTTGCACCTTCTGTGATTTCGCTATCTATATTAGAAGAGTGTTTAAGGTCACGTCCTGCATTGAACTCCTCTTGCAGTTTCCAAAGTTGGTCAAAGTCTTGCACGTTGTCAGGGAAATAAACTACCTGATTAATATTCTCGCCCTCATCAGGAACAAGAGTGCTAACACCAAAACCATCTTTGCACATCAAAAACAAATCAGCGTAGCTATTTGACTTAGATGTAGGGTCTATCTCTAAGCCTTGTTCCTTTGCCCATTCTGCAAGTTCTATGACATATTCATTGATAGGTTCACCTTCCTTGTCAAAAGCAGGGAAACCTAACTTCTCGCCATCTTCCTTAGCTTTCTGCTGTTCAGGAGTGAGAGTATTTATATTATCATTTATATTGTCATTTATCTTCTCATTATCCGTTTCATTAGACAAATCATTAGATTTATTATCCGATTCATTATCCAACTTCGCTTCTGACTTCGCCTTCAACTCAGCCTTTTCATCCGACTTCGCCTTCAACTCGGCCTCTGGCTCAGCCTTGTGCTGCTCAGCATAGGCTGCATTCTCCTGAGCACGTTTCTGCTCTTCAAGTATGTTCTCAGCCTGAGCAATGCGAATATTTTCAACAAAGTTCCTCGCTTCCGATGCCTTGAAACCGCTATTGAGTACACCGATAAGTGCGTTACGAATATCCTGAGTGTCTAGTGATTCAAGGTTGGATGGACGATTCTCCCACAAGCTATGAACGAGCGCATCAATAGTAGTTCCCTTGCCATCAGCAGCGAGCAACTGAGTCTTAGCAAAGTCTTCTCTGCTCAATCCAGTCTCTTGCTTAACGCCCTTGCTTGTCTCTGTACCCTCATAGTTGAGAGAATGAGCACCGAGATTGCTAGCAACATACTCCTCAGCAGTAAGCGGAGTTGTATCAGTCACGTCAATGCCAGTACTATCATACAGACGATGAAGGAGAGAACCGATGGTCTCTCTGTAGAGTTGTGATACAGCCTCAGCATCATCCTTCACAGCACTCTTCAAGCGAGCGAACTTTCTTCTTGCCTTCTCAATGAGTTCCTTTCTACCCTCAGCAGTATCTTCCACCTTGGCAAGTTGTCGCTCATTATAAGCATCACGGATAGCGATAGCAGAGTCATAAGCCGCCTGAGCATCAGCAATAGCCTTCTCCTTGGCATCCTTTGCAGCCTTCTGTTCCACGAAAGTCTTACCCTTCACGGTCATGTTGCTAGCCTTGTCGAGTGCCTTCTTTGCGTCAGACACATATACAGATACGATACTATCTGCATCATCACCAAACTGGGAGTCATACAACTCGGCAGTCTGTGCAGCAGTCAGCTTCGAGAAGTCAGGATTGCCATCCTCCAGCATAGGAACGATGGTTCCATCTTCAAGGGTAATGGCAGGAGCAGCAGTCTCCTCAGCAAGAGCAGCAGTCTCTCCATCTATTGTCGGAGTCTCCACCTCTATCTCACCTCTATTCTCTCCACTATTATCCTCTATCATTGAGGATTCAGGCATAGCTTGTTTGTATTCGTCAAGCGACATAGAAGAGATAGTTGCCACATCTTCTTTGTTCACAGCATGAGGAACGAGAGTGCCATCACTCTTCAACTCAACTACCTTAGCCTTGGCACCAGCATCACGAATGAGGAACAATCTAGAGTCAGGATATTTGGTATTACCATCCTTGTCGAGCACATCAACGAGCACCACGTTACCATTATCATTGAGAATCTGATTGAAGTCAAACGAAGGTTGAGTCTGCTCAGTCTCCTGATTCTGCTGTTCAGCACGTTCTTTCTCCATCTGCTCACGCTCAGCCTTTGCAGCTTCCAATCTCTTCTGGTCTTCCAAGTCTTTCATCTGCTGCAAGTCTGCAAGCGAATAAGGATTCTCCACCACGTTACCATCTATAGAGATAGCAGCAGTACCATCACCATAGTCAGCCAACACCTCATAGGTATGTTCAGTACCATCAGTATCAGTCACATTGAACTGGGAGCCAACTTCAACGGTTCCATCAATGATGCCAGCCACTTCCTTGATAGCATTCTCTTTAGCATCAGATACCGCCTGAGCCTTCACATCATCAGCAGGGAGTTCTTCACCCAGTTCAGCGAACATCAACGCATCAGCATGTTCAACGCTATTGGTTGTCGGGTCATAATAGAGAATCATATCATCGCTATTGCTTACATCAATGGAGCCATCATCATGGGTAGCAATATTGCCACTGATAATATACACTCCATAGTCTTCCAAGCCGCCTGATGCTTTGATAGTAGCGTTACGGACAGAGCCACGACTCTGGTCTGTATACATATCAACTCTCTGTTCTGCCTGATGAGCAGCGAGGTCAACCTTATCTTGTGCATCATCAACCACACCTTGGTATCGGGCAGAAGACAACTGGTAGTCATAGATAGCTTGGTCAAGTTTATCATCATGCCCAGTCAGGGATTCCAGTTCCTCATCACTCATGGCAGATAGCTGCTGCTCAGAGATACCCAATGCTTCTGCAAGAGTCTTCATCTGGTCTTCCTGCTTAATCTGAATATCATGCTTGTCTGCATCATCTGCATCATGCCCCTCAGAATAAGCGTTGTCAACATCTGCCTGATGCTGCTCCTCAGGTGTTGTAGGCTCATTAGTAATCTCTCTTGCATTCATTTCAGCAGTCTTGGCAATATTGTAGCCACGCATCTTCATCAGGTTGACACCATAGTTAACAGCAGCATTAATCTGCTCCTTACTCATGGTATCTCTCTGACGGAGAATATCAGCCAGCACACCACCCATCTGCTCGTTGGTTGCGTTGTCTATCTTATCCTTGATGTCTGCCCAGTTATCGCCCATCAGGTTCTGAGCATCACTATCAGCCACGTTCACCTTGTTGCGGAATCGGTAATACTGAGCACGATTGTAGATACCTTTTACTGGTCGGGAGCCAGCACCCATCGCATACATAGAACCAACAGAGATAGCCATACCACCGATGATATCAAGTTGCTGTTTAGTATCAAGAAGGTCAGAAAACTTATTGTCTCCATCCAATAGAGCATGAAGAGGAATGCCAATTTCTTCCTCCATCACTTCTTCACCGAAGCCATTGATGCCGAACTTCTCCATCCACTTTTTTGAATTGGTGTACCAGCCACTTTTGCCGATATTCTTGAAGAACTCAGCAGAAGCATTCATACCATGTTTCTCCATGAAGTTGACAGCACCCTTCTTGATACCATAGTTGTGACCAAACAACTTCTCTGTGTAGTTCTCCACCATAGCAGAGGTCAAACCCTTATAAAGAGCAGTACCCATAGAATCGCCACCTTCATGCAGGAGATTTCCGTTTTCATCGAAAGTGCCAAACTTATAGTCACCCTTCTCATCCTGATACAGATTACCCAAATGTCGCTGCATGATGTCAGCACCAGTCTTCAACGCTTGCTCAGTTCCAGCCATAGCATACGAGCCGATAACATCGCCAGCCACGATACCAGTATTCTTCAAGATGGCAGCACCCACCTTGCCCATGCCACGCTTAGCAGCAAATTTCAAGGCTCCACGACTGATACCCTTGGTAATACCACCATAACCGCCAGTCAGGAAGAAGTCTGCCATAAATGGGAGAGACTGCCCTGCAATCTTCGTCCAGCGATAGATGTTACCCATCTTTTCGTCTTCGAGAGCCGCAGCAGCATCCGCACCCAGTTTACTCTTCAAGAGCATCTTATCAGAACCAGAGAGAGGAATGTTGTTATCCATCTTTGTCTTGATACGTTCCATCTGCTCCATGGTAGCAAAGTCAGTCAGACCGAAATCCCATGTCTTGGCAGTAAAGGCAGTATTGTCAAGAGCCTTCAAAGCATCCTCACCCCAGCTACTTGTCGGATATTGTTTCACCGCTTCAAGCGCACCAATCTGCTCAGTAACCAGAGAAAGAGAGGTTGCCAACTTATTCCTATAGTCACTCTGCTCAGCAGTTCTTCCGTTACTTGCACCGATACTAGCACCATAAGAAAGCAAAGGATTTCCGTGTTGGCGATTATCCTCAGCGATAAGAGCTTCAATCTCCTTCTTTCGGGCATAGGCATCAGCCAGTTTCTTGTCAAACTGCTTTTGAGCACCCTCCTCAGTAAGGTAGGTTCCATTATTGCCGATGTTCTCCTGCAAGTCATAGTTACCATTCTTGTCACGAACATCAAAGACGGATGGAATCTCGCCAGTATCTACCGCTGCCTGATAAGCGTTATTCTGCTCGTCAAGGATAGCTTGTTTCTGCTCAGCATCATTCTGAGAATAAACATTCTCATTGTCTGAGGTAACGTATGCCCCAGCCTTGCCAGTCTCAGGATTGTAAGCGAAATCATCCTTCACCACATTGTTTGTATCACCGCCATAAGGAGTCTGATGTGTACCCAAGTTCACACGACCGAAATCCTTCTGCTGCTTCTGCTTGCGTTGTTTCAGTCTGTTGTATCTGCCAGCATTGTTCATTGTCTGCTGAGCACTAGCCGAGATAGCTGCTGCCCCAGCCGAGAAACGAGCACGATCAGCAGCACTCATAGGAACACTACCGCCCTTCGCTCTTGATGAAGTCTTGCTTCTTGGTTCAAAAAGTGCAGAGTAGAAACGCTCATAGGTATTAGGAACATCGAAGTTCTGAGCCTTCAAGTTCTCATAGATAGCATGTCTGTTGTCAGCACCGCCCTTTCCGTCTCTGGTCAGGGCACTCTCAAACTTATTGTAATCGTCCGGCACATCATAGTTCTGTGCTTTCAGATTCTTGTATAAAGTGTATAATGGTCTTTCTGCCATAATATATATATTTGTTTGTTACCAAATTCTTGTTACCAATCTTGTTACCATTTTACTCCAGTCTTCTTCTTGCCACCATTGGTTGATGATGTATGGTTCTGTTTACCCTTACCATGCTTACGCTGATAGGCAATCTTCTGAGCCTTCTTTCCAGCAGCAGTCTTAGGGGAGTACCCCATCTTTCTGACTTCCCTAGCAGCCTCAGCCATACCCTCAGGGTCTTTGTCCATCAAATCCATATACTCATCAACCTCTCCTGAATAGGAACCTTTTCGGGAGCCACCACTACCCGACTTGTTGGCACGAATACGACCAGACTCAGCATTAATGCGCTGAATAGCCTCTTGTGCTTGCCAGTGGGAAATCTGACCATCAGCCAGAGCTTTCTTGATAGCCAAGATAGACTTCTTGTAATCAGCATCAGTATCATATTTCATCTTCGACAAATCAAGTCTTCTGTTGCCCTGATCAATTCTCTGCTGGCTCAGATCATTCTTGCTATCATTGTTCTTAGCAATAATATCGTGATACCTCATCTGCTCGGCAAGAGTCAGGTTATTCTTTCTCGCTTCCTCATCCAGAGCCAATGCCCTCTGATAGCCAGCCTGCCAAGCCGCCCGATTCTTCTCACGCTGAGCATCCATATAAGCCTTTCGCTTGTTGATGGCAGCAGTCATATCCGACTCAGGATTGTGTACCACCTTGGCTCCCTTGCTTGCGAAGTAGATGTTGGCGAGTGCCCGAAGACCATCCCCAAGGGCAGCAATACGAGCCTTCCGCTTCTCGTTCTTCTCTCTCTGTGCTCTCTGCTCAGGAGATTCACTATCAGCAGGATTCAGCATCTTATACATTTCCGCATAGGTCAACTGCTTCTTTTCCGGCTCCTGCTTAGTTTCCGGCTTCGGCTCTTCCTTCTTCACGATAGGGATAGAGCCGTTCAGCATACCCTCGGCAGTCTGCTGGTTCATTCTCACCGCTTGCTCATGTGCATCCTTTGGAGGAGTAAGCTGCTCCTCCTTGCCATGGAGCATAGCTTGTGCGGTGTTCATATTGATCTGTTCAGGAGAAGCCTTCTGAGCAGCATCCACACCACCCTTCTGCTTGTTGAGTACACTCTGTGTAGTCTTCAAGCCATTGTTCGTTCGTAAATAATCTGCCAATCCCATAAGCTATACGTTTACCTTTTTAGATGCGTTATCACCTATCATATCGTTCAAATCACTCGCCACTTGCTGCTGGGTAGGAGCCGCACCAACCTTAGTATCGAGCTTATCCATATCAGCTTGTGTAGGCGATGAAACACTAGGTCTAGCAACCTTGCTATTGCCCAATCCACCATCAATGGTGGCAGCGATATTGGCAGCAGTTCCGGCAACACCAGCAGCCACATTAGCAGTATCAGCAGCCTTCTCTGCTTCCAGCCCCATTCTCTTGTTCTGAATGGCATCCTTTCTAGCCTGATACTGACCTTCGATGGCATCCTTGCGAGACTCGTTTGCAGCCACAATCTGTGAGGTCGTGTCGGCAAGAGTCTTGTTGTTTGCTTCCTTCACCGCAGTGGTGGAATCTTCCGTACCGCCCATCACCGCTTGTCTGCCCTTAGCAGCCTTGTTTCTGTTCTTGATCTGCTCCTGCATCTGAGTGAGCAATCTTACGGTATCGGCACGCTTGGTAGGGTCTTCATTGTACTTTCTATCATACCATGCCTGATTTTCATGTTCCTGCTGTGCAAGCATCCGCTCCTGCTTTTGTCTTGCTTTTCGGGCTGATATGCCACCAAAGATACTACTTGCAACACCGAGTCCTGCACCGATTAATGATCCTAACATAAAAATTTATTTTAAACATTTAAACTGCAGCAAAGATAACTATACCTTATTATATAAGCATCTTATCCATTAACTTAGCAGCGAAAAGTTAATAGATAAGATTTCTATGTACAGGATTGTGTGTACCTTTGCATCATATTTAGTGAAGGATATGGCTACAGACAGAAATTCTAAAGGTCAGTTCGAGAAAGGTCGGGCGAAATCAGGTGGAAAGCAGAAAGGTTACGAGTCTCCTATCAAGAAGGAGTTTCGTGAGCTGTGTGCCGACTTCACTAGAGATGCTTGGGATGATTTTATGGCTGCATGGTATAAATGCGAGCCGAAGGATAAGGTCAGCACCTTCATCAAGATGCTGGAATTTAATTGTCCGAAGCTGCAGACCGTCACTCTCGAAGATAAGCGTGAGATTGCAAATGCGCTTACCGAGAAGTTGAAGCAGATGTCTGAGGAGGAAGGTTAATGGGTTCTTAGAAATATTTTGTTTATTTGATCTTATTGATTTGAAATTAAAGTTCATAGGATAAAGGTTTTTATTTAAGGTTAATAGATTGTTGATAACGGAAGAGGGAATGCGTGAGCACTCCCTCTTATTCTTTCCGTATGTTCCGGCAATCACTATCAGCGACCGCCCCTAGCTCTTCTATCTCCAGCCATATCAGTCTTGGAACCACGATTCACCGATGAAGGTTTATATCTAATTCCTGATTTGGTATGTGAAGCATCCATCCCCCTTCGGGATGCTGATCCATACTTCTTGTCGTGATCAGCGTTGTGCCGAGCCAACTCCCTCCGCTTAGCCTTCTGACTAGGAGAAGACTCAAAGCGAGTGTCGTATTTCTTCTTGCGCTCCCTTGCTGCAGGATGAGTCTGATAATATCTAGCTGATTCTGATACCATAGTTATTCCTTATTTTTATCTTCCGTCAACGCATCATCAAGATACTTATCAAGAGCCTTAATGCACTTATCAGGAATCTTATTTGCGTCCTTATTGTCTTTGAGATAATCAATAGTACCTCCTACCCCATAGATGATAAGCAGGTTCTTTGTAGAAGGGATGAATATCGCCATAATAGTTCCAAACACAAAAACGAATATAGAATACTTAAACACTTTTTTAATAGCAGGAAGAACTTCATCATCATAGGACAAAAGCAACCATAAACCTACAGCCAAAATTGCAAACGCTGCCAAAAAAGCTAAGGCAACACAAAAATCATGCAAGTTACCCAAAACACCTAACCAATATAATTCACTCATAATCTAAAAATTTAATTAATATATCTATCGCCATAATCTATGATTTAATCTGTTCCAATATTCTAAAGAATGCGTCAGTAATGCTACTACCTACACAAGTTCTAATCTTATCACAGAAGACTCTATCAGCCTTGCCAGTAAAATAGTTCCAGAAAGATAATGCAGGAATTGTTTTAAGACTTTTGTCCAAAGAACCCATCACTTCACGATATATACGATTACCATATATAGACGTGAAATCAATATAACCCTCTTTGCGACATCCATTCATTATATCAACACAATCATGCTTTAATGATTCATAACTTCCTTTGAGGTTCGAAAGAGCAGAACATAAATCGCTATTGTCTTTTTCCAACGATGCGATTTTTTCTCTCAATATATCTACCAGTGCTGCATCTTCTTGCTTAGCTTTATAATAAGCATTGTTAGCTACAGCAAAAGTATTTTTATCAGCATCATTTACTCTTTTGAGCAAATCCTGATACTTGTCGTAGTCAATAATGACTTTTGCTTTTTCTTTCTTTTCCATAAGCTATATTATTTTTAAATGGATAGATTTTTGATTCCTTTGGATTTTAGGTTCCCCTTAACGCACACGTATGTGAGCGAATCAGAAAACCTAAGATGTCATGGATGAGTTCCGTCAACCCCCATCATCTGGTCACTTGATAATTCTACATCAGTTAACCTAAGCAGCATAAGGAGTAGATTCCCCTCCGCTCGTCTTCTGCTATTAGTTCCTACGATTTGCCATGCGGTCTTCCTTGCAATTTATAGACTCGATGAATCGGAAGGTATCTAGCCCATAGTCTTCCATCTTGTCTTGTCAAAAAACTCAGGGATAAAAAAGGAGAATCCCCAAGCCTAGGTAGCGGTCTAGAACTCAGGGATTCCATATCTCGTCGGCATTCGCCGGAAAGGAGGTCTTCTTTCATTTGTCATTCCGCTACGTTTGACTGGTGCAAAGATAGAAACTTTTTTTTGAACAACCAAATGTGAAGTTTTGTGAAAAACGAGCAAAACTACACTTTATTATACATTTGAAATACACGTATTATACATTTGGCTATTTGTTAAAAGACTATAAAAATAATAGTGGGTAAAAGCTAGGCTAAACTTCTGAACAGCAATTTGTTATTTTTCTTTTTGGTGCTAGCTAAATATTTGGTGCTATTTTGGTGCTATAAATTTTCAATACCAGCACAAATGCACGCTTAACTATCTGTATAACAACAGAAAAGCCTATCCTCTCGGATAAGCTTTTTCCTTTAATACAAAAACATTATGAATTATTTCTATTAGCGAACAAGATTCGTTTTATTAATATATTCTATCTAAAAGTTATATTTCAAACAAACTAATAGTTTCAAACAATTACCGTACTCCTACGATTAATCTATTCTTGTTTACGGGTGCAAAGATACGACTTTTTTCTTATTCCTGCAATACCTAATAATGGGGGTTTTAGATAATACCTAAAACAGATGAGCCAGACACTTTAGGCTATTGCCATTTTCCCCTCTCCTATAGACACAAAAAAACTGCAAGTCAGACTTATCGTCCAACCTGCAGTCCATTAATATCTCTCTCTTATAATTTCTTTTCAGAATTCAATCGAATTGAATTACTTCAAACCACGATTCATAAGTGTTGCATTCAGAAGCATCACATACTTGCGATACTGAGAATCATTGAGGATGCTGTGCATGTACTTGAGATCCTTAATGACAGCCTTGTCAATCATAGCTGCACGCTCATCCTTTGCTGCAGTTGCAGCATTCATCATATCAGCTGTGAAGTTCTTGTGAACATCAGCTACAGCCTCTGCCTGATCAATATTGAGTGACAATGCATTAGCCAAGCTACCCATCTTTACATTCATGTTGTAAGCTGCTGTTGCGTTTGTTGCCTCGTCTGCTGCGAAAGTAGTTGTTGCCATTGCGAACATTGCTACTGCCAAAATCATAATCTTTTTCATAATCTTTTTACCTTTCTTTACTTTACGAGCCATCTTCTGAACCTACACTATCTCTCTTATAAGCTAGGAGGCTCTAGAAGGACTCTTGTTAAACATTATCCTGATGTCTTTTCTTTAAGACACTGCAAAGATACAAACTTTCCGTTGTGTACGCAAACAATTTACAAGAAAAATGCTCTAAAGGGCCTCTTTTTTGATATATATCAACATCAAAAGGCTTCTTTCTTCTACTTTTCGTTATCTAACGCTTGTTTTTGCATTCAAAAGGTAAGCAGTTTTACAATATCAGTAACATTTGCGTTTCAAAAGAGAACTACTATGAGGAAAAGCCTGGCAAGTTGCTATTTTCCAGCCATAGAAAATGAGCACTCTGAATCTTTTTTTCCGAAAACCCCAATATTTCTACTATTTCTTTTCCATATCCCAATTATTTATTGTATCTTTGCAGAAGATTTACAATAGAAACAATGGAAGAACAAAATCATATAGACAAGGCACTCGCCTTCCTCGAAAGCCTCGAAAAGTTGGGAAACCAGCTCAAAGTAGCAGAAGAGAATCAGAAACAGTTCCTCGCCAGAATGCTTGAACTCAAGAAATCTGGCGAAACTGACAGTGAGGAATACGCAGACCTTTCACGCAAGAGCAAAGGATTGCAGGACATCATCGACAAATGGCGCCCTATCTATCTGGAGCGAATGGAAATGGTGAAAAGCGTACAGATGAAGAAGCGTAAGCGCACTGGAAAGAAGTAACTACAATAGTGGCTATCAGGCTGGGACAAAGAATCTGCAAGCAAGGTATAAAGAAACTATATATATAATGAACGCGCGTACATTATATATATCAAATATCCTACAGATAGCACTATAAATAGAAAACAATAAAAAAATAAAATAAAATGGAATCAAACAACAAAAACAAGTTTATTAGAGTATCATACGCATTGTATGATGTAACAAAGGGTGATAACGGCGAAGAGATGCTGATTGAGCGCACAACAGATGAGCGTCCTTTCTTCTTCATCAGCGGTATGGGTGTAACCTTGCCTGCTTTCGAGGAGAAGGTAGTTGATTTGGCTGAGGGCGAAGAGTTCGACTTCAAGTTGGATCCTGAGCAGGCTTATGGTTTGCACTATGACGAGCGCGTAATCGACCTCGACAAGCAGATCTTCACTATCAATGGACAGTTTGACGCTCAGCACGTACAGGTAGGTGCTATCATCCCATTGCAGAACGAGGATGGTAACCGCTTCAATGCTGTAGTCAAGAATATCACAGACGAGAAGGTAACTTGCGATCTCAACCACCCATTGGCAGGTTTGAAGCTTAACTTCTGCGGTCAGGTTCTTGAGAGCCGTGAGGCAACAGCAGAGGAAATCGCCAAGATGGCTCAGATCATCAGCGGTGAGGCTGGTGGTTGCGGCGGCGGTTGCGACAACTGCGGCGGTGACTGCAAGGATGGCAACTGCGAGGGCGGCTGCGATTGCAACAAGTAAAATTTGAGAATAAACGATAGCGGCTATCTCAATACCATTGGGATAGCCGTTTTTCATATCAACTAAAGAATTTGGCAATGAGGAATACATTTGGCAATCTTTTCACTCTCACAACATTTGGCGAGAGTCATGGCATAGCTGTAGGAGGCGTCATCGACGGTTTCCCTGCAGGCATAGACATCGATATGGACTTTATCCAGAGCGAGCTCAACCGTCGTCGCCCTGGACAAAGTCACATCACCACAGCACGAAAGGAAGCAGACCAGGTAGAATTTCTAAGTGGTGTTTTCGAGGGAAAATCTACGGGAACCCCTATCGGCTTTGAGGTGCGCAACCAGAACCAGCATTCTCAGGATTATGAGAATATGCGCTGTCTGTTCCGACCATCCCATGCCGACTTCACTTACAACGAGAAGTATGGTATCCGTGATCATCGCGGTGGCGGCCGTTCATCTGCACGCATCACCATCGCCCGCTGCGTAGGTGGCGCCCTGGCCAAGTTGGCACTCCGCCAGCTCGGCGTCAGCATTACGGCATACACATCGCAGGTTGGCAGTATCGCCCTGGAAAAGGATTACCATCTATATGATCTCAACACCATAGAGGACAATCCTGTTCGTTGTCCAGACCAGGCAAAGGCAAAGGAGATGGAAGAACTCATCGCCCAGGTCAAGGCTGATGGGGATACCATCGGAGGCATCATCACCTGCGTCATCAAGGGATGTCCTGTAGGATTGGGAGAACCGGAATTCGACAAACTTCATGCCCAGCTTGGTGCAGCCATGCTTGGCATCAATGCCGTCAAAGGATTTGAATATGGAGAAGGATTCGCCGGAGTTACTGCTCGCGGAAGCGAACAGAATGATGTCTTCGTTCCTAAAGCTAAGAATATGGATGCTACTGATGATGCGGCAAACCATCAGGAAACTACAATCAATCAGGATGTTGCAGCTCGCATCACGACCAAGAGCAACCATAGCGGTGGCATCCAGGGAGGATTGAGCAATGGTCAAGATATCTACTTCCGGGTAGCCTTTAAACCAGTAGCTACCCTCCTGATGGAACAGGATACTGTAGATTTGGAAGGAAATCCTACCAAACTCACAGCTCGCGGACGCCACGATCCATGCGTATTGCCAAGAGCCGTACCTGTAGTAGAGGCAATGGCAGCCATGGTTATCCTGGATAATTATCTTTTGAATAAAACGGTGAGATTATAAAAATAGCTAGGAGTTAAGATTGAGGAGTTGACTATCAACCACAACAACTTCCAATTCTTAACTCCTATCTTTTTAACAAATATCTCCTCACAGGTCAAAGTTTACTGTCCTTCAAGAGTTTTGGACAATATTCATTGAAGAAGCATTTATCACAAAGCGGCTTTGCACTTTTGCAAATATATCTGCCGTGCAACAGAATCCAGTGATGCGCATTCGGAATATCTTCTGCCGGAATGTGCTTCATCAGATAATCTTCTACCTTGCGAGGCGTATCAGCCGTACGAGGCACCAACCCCATACGATGACTTACACGATAAACATGCGTATCCACCGCCATCGTGGCATAACCGAACCAGACGGCACGGATCACATTCGCCGTCTTGCGCCCTACTCCAGCCAATTTCACCAGATCTTCAGCAGCCTCCGGCACCTCACCTCCAAAGAGTTCTACCAGTTGCCGTGACATCTGTGCCAGATGTTTCGCCTTGGCATTGGGATAGCTTACCGAACTGATCAGCTCATAGATATCCTCCTCGCTCGCCTTCGCCATGTGCCGTGCATCTGGATAGCGAGCAAAGAGAGCCGGCGTAACCATATTGATACGCTTGTCGGTACACTGAGCCGAAAGCAAGGTAGCAACAAGAAGCTGAAATGCGCTACCGAATTGCAACTCGGTAGTCACATTCGGCAGCGCATTTCTGAAGTGATTCAATATGAAATCGTATCTTTCGTTACGAAGCATATTTCAATACGTTTATATTTTCCGGAATATTACTTCTTCTTGGCAGGAGTTTCCTCTGCACCCTTCAACTTGCCCTTGTAAGCCTTGTTCAAGCCAGTGATAACCTCACTGGTAATATCGTATGCCTTATCAGCATAAAGCAGATTGTCACCACTCTTAGAGAAGATGATGCTATACTTCTTGTCCTTGTTATATTGAGCCAAATAGTTAGCAATGCTGTCGTGGAGAGCCTTGTTGTACTTGTTCTGCTCAGCAGCAAACTCATTGCTCAAACGCTGCTGCAATCCCTGAAGATCATTGTTCTGCTTCTGCAAACCAGCCTGGATAGCCTCAGCCTGCTCACGGGTGTAAGCATTCTGCTGAATCTTCTGCTGGAAGTTAGCAGCAGCAGCCTGCAACTGCTGACCCTTCTGAGCGATAGTAGCCTGAATATTCTGACCCTTTTTCTCCAGCAAGGCAGCATACTCCTTAGCGAATGTGTATTGAGTCATGATAGAGTCAACCTCTACGTATGCAATCTTCAACTCTGCTGGAGCCTTGCTCTCAGACTTAGCCTCAACCTGAGGCTGTGACTTATTGCATGATGCCAACGACAAGGTAGCTACAGCAGCAATAGCCACTGAACTCAAAATGTTCTTTTTCATTTCTTCTGTATTTTTATTATTATTTATTCCTAAAACTAAAATGATTTAATACGCCTTGTTTGCTTCGCGCGCTTCGCGGTCTTGGTCAACCACACAGTGGATACCCATCTTGCGCAAACCAGGATTGTCGTGAACATGCTGAGAAGAGAACTTACCATTCTTCTTAAAAATCAGCTTCACACTAAATAATGCCATTGCGATAGCAATTATTAACAGACTTAATAACATTAATTTTATCATTTTTATTACCTTTGCAGTGCCTTAGTGCACTTCACGTTGCAAAGGTACGATTTTTCGGGCAAAAAGCAAAAGAAATCTCATAAATAAATGACTTTCTTGATGCAAAAATAACAAAATAAGAGAATAATACATACAAAATAACATTATCAATGGAAAAAAATGAATTAAAACCTGCTCTTGTGTTCGAGCAGTTCGCTAAAATCAACGAGATACCTCGTCCTTCCAAGCACGAGGAGAACATGATTGAGTTTTTGAAGGAATTTGGCAAGAGCCATAACCTTGAGACTGTAGTTGATGAGACTGGCAATGTCTTGATTCGCAAGGCTGCCACCCCAGGATATGAGAACGCTGACACCATCATCCTTCAGAGTCACATGGATATGGTATGCGACAAACTGGTGGACGTAGAGTTCGACTTCCACAAGGATGCCATCCAGACCTACGTAGATGGTGAATGGTTGAAGGCAAAAGGTACTACCCTAGGTGCTGACGATGGTATCGGATGTGCCATCGAGCTTGCCATCCTCGCAGCCAACGACATCGAGCATGGTCCTATCGAGTGCGTCTTTACCCGTGACGAGGAGACCGGCTTGACAGGTGCTGTAGGTATGAAGGCTGGTTTCATGACCGGCAAGATGCTCATCAACCTTGACTCAGAGGATGAGGGTCAGATTTTCGTATCCTGCGCAGGCGGCCAGACTACCAAGGCTACCTTCCACTTCACCCGCGAAGAGGCTCCAGCAGGCTACTTCTTCATGGAGGCATCCCTGAAAGGTCTCAACGGCGGTCACTCTGGTGATGACATCAACAAGAAGCGCGCCAATGCCATCAAGGTACTTGCCCGCTTCCTCTTCCTGGAGAACGAGAAACTCAATGGTGCCCTTCGTCTGGTAAGCTTCAACAGCGGCAAGATGCATAACGCCATCCCTCGCGACGGCAAGATTGTCTTTGCTGTCAAGAATGAGGCAAAGGAGCAGGTACGTGCAGACTGGAATATCTTCGCATCTGAGGTAGAAGATGAGTTCCACGTTACTGAGCAGTCTATGCTTTTCAACATGGGTTCTGCCGATGCAGCTCCTGTTATCGAGAAGGCCGTAGCCGATAAGTTCATCATGGCTTTACAGGCTGTAGATAATGGTCCACTCACCACCTGTCAGGACGAGGCACTTGCCGAGATGATAGAGACATCCAGCAATGTTGCAAGCGTGATGACCGACGAGAATAGCATCAACATCGTGGCTTCTCAGCGCAGCAATGTGATGAGCAACCTGGACAACATGACCAACACCGTGAAGGCAGCCTTCCTTCTGGCAGGTGCTGAAGTAAACGTGGGAGGCAAGTATCCTGCATGGAAGATGCGTGCCAACAGCAAGCTGACCGACATTACCGTGAAGAGTTACGAGAAACTCTTCGGCAAGGAGCCATGGGTAAAGGGTATCCACGCCGGTCTGGAGTGCGGTCTCTTCTCAGAGCGTTATCCAGACCTTGATATGGTAAGCTTCGGTCCTACCCTTCGCAATGTTCACACACCAGAGGAAGCACTTCTGATTCCTACCGTTCAGATGGTATGGGACCACCTGCTGGATATCCTCCGCAGCGTGAAGTAAGAAGAACTGAGTGAATTCCTACCAAAGGATATGAAATCATGAAGAAGATACTATTCGTATTGACATTAGGTTTGGCGCTGGTTCTCACTTCCTGTGGCGACCAGCACAAGGCTCAATCTCTCGTCAAGGATTTCCTCAATGAAAACCTGGAAAACGAAGATTGTAGCTTTAAACGCTTCAGCCAACTCACTCCTACAGCCATGATCGATTTTAACAGAGTAAAATCTATGCGTCAGGAGATGAACCAGTTGCCATATATGAAAAAGAATATCGACTATAACGATGGCACCTTCCCAGACACCTTAATGTATCTGAGAGCCACCTACCAGTTGACTACTCATGATGGCAAGAAAGAAGAACTCACCCAGACTTTCTATCTTGACAAAGCTTTGACACGAATCATCGCTTTCAAAGAGAACTGATTCTATTTCAAAAAAACTAAAATCAAGAATTTAAGTTTAGATTGTAAAATTAGATAAACATAAAAACAAGGCTGCACTCCTGGCAAAGGGAATGCAGCCTTATTTTTGTGATAAAACCCACAAGTTAACTGAAACGCTCATACAGAGGCCTGACTCTTGTTTCAAGCCTTATCTAACCAAGTTCTTATCCTGCCAAAGCCTTCTCAACAAAACCACGAACCTTCTTGCGGGCAACACCCAGTTTCTTTTCAGCTTGTTTATATTTCAGATTGAGAGTTACCGCAATCTGACGAACCGGCATATCTTCGTAGAGATTCAGACGATATACCGAACGCTGACTCTCCGTAAGCTGAGCAATGCCCCGCTCCAGTATCTCATTCACTTCACGAGCCGAGAAGACAGACTCCACCCCTTCAGAAGAACGGTTTAGCCAGCTTCCCTTTCTAATTAAATGCTCATATTTCTCATGTTGCTGTCTGCAACGCCAATAATCGATAATCTTGTTCCTTGCCATCGTATAGACCAGACAAGGCAGAGTTACCGGTGATATCATCTGATCCGACTGCAGAAGTCGAACAAAGATATCCTGCACAATATCCTCAGCCTCATCCACAACTTGCAGACGAGAAATCACGAATTCCTTAAGTTCGTCATAATGATTTGCATAATAATCAGCGATGATGCATTTTTTTGATGCAACATCCTGTTCTGATTCAACTTTTTGTTTCATATCAGGTGGTTTTTATCTGTTTATAGTTTATTTGTTTCTTCGATCAAGTAGTGCAAAGGTACAAAAAACAGATAATATCACCAAAGAAAAGAAACAAAAAAATGTGCTAAATGCCTATTTTCAAACATTTAGCACATATCTAGATACGATTTGTAACATTCAATGTTACCCTACGTAAAGTAATATACTTTTTATAAAGCAGCAATTACTTGATCATATCCACACTTCTCTTCAGGAAAGCATCGAGAGAAGCGCCCTTCAGCATACCATTCTGCAACAGGGCGAGGTCGATGAGCTGATGAACGATGTTGTTGTTCTTGGCATAACCAGAGATGATATCGTTGCGCTTGGCCTTCTCATCGCTGATGGCTTTCTCTGTGTTGTGAACATCATCCTTCTCCTCCTGGGTAATCTCTTCTGGCTTCTTCTTGCCCTGCTCCTGATGAAGCACTGCAAGACGAGCTTCCTGTCCCTTGATCTCTGCAAGGATTGGCTTCAGGCTTTCGGCGGTATTAGCCTCAGCATCCTCCAATACCTTCTTCACCAATGCATGGTCTGAGTTCAATACGATGTTGTAGCTGTCTGGCATCTGACCATAGAAGTTCATACCTGCCTGGAACTGACTCATTGCCTTCATACGGCGCATATACTCGTTCTGAGTAATGAGCACAGGTTGGTTCTGCTCACCCAAAGCCTGAATCTCCACGAAGAACTCTGCCTTGTCGAGCTTAGGCATCTGAGAACGGAACACCTCTGTCAAATTGTCAGACTGATCCTTTGTCAAATCTGTCTTCTTGGCATCTTCCTTCACGATGAGTCGGTCGATGATATCCGCATCCACACGGGTAAAGCGGCTTTTCTCCAACTTTTGCTCCAACATATTTACCATAGGTGTATCGAGCTGACCTTCCATCAGGAGCACAGAGTAACCCTTCTGCTTGGCAGCCTCGATGTAAGAGTACTGCTCCTCCTTATTGTTAGCATAGAGATATACCAGATTGTCATCCTTATCCGTCTGGTTGTCCTTGATCAGCGTCTTGTACTCCTCGTAAGTGAAGTACTTGCCCTCAACATCCTTCAGGAGTGCGAAGTCCTTGGCACGCTCGTAGAAGTCTTCCTGTGAAAGCATACCATAATTGATGAAGAGCTTGAGATCATCCCACTTCTCCTCGAATTCCTTGCGGTTCTCCTTGAAGATTGAGCTCAGACGATCTGCCACCTTCTTGGTGATATAGGTAGAAATCTTCTTCACGTTGCTGTCGCTCTGCAAGTAGCTGCGGCTCACGTTCAATGGGATGTCTGGTGAGTCAATGACACCATGCAACAGGGTCAGGAATTCAGGAACGATGCCCTCTACCTGGTCTGTTACGAATACCTGGTTGCAATACAGCTGAATCTTGTTACGCTGCATGTCAATGCTGTTCTTGATACGTGGGAAGTAGAGAATACCCGTCAGATTGAATGGGAAATCTACGTTCAGATGGATCCAGAACAATGGGTCGTCCTGCATTGGATAGAGGGTGTGATAGAACTTCTTGTAGTCCTCATCCTTCAGTGTGCTAGGAGTCTTGGTCCAGAGAGGCTCCACATTATTAATAATGTTATCCTCGTCAGTCTCCACGTTCTTTCCGTCCTTCCACTCAGTCTTTTTGCCGAAGGCTACAGGCACTGCCATAAACTTGCAGTACTTGTTCAGGAGTTCCTCGATCTTGTTTTTCTGGAGGAATTCCTTGCAGTCGTCAGCAATATGGAGAACGATGTCAGAACCACGCTCTGCCTTGTCTGCATCCTCGATTTCGAAAGCCGGTGAACCATCGCAGCTCCACTTTACAGCCTTGCTACCCTCTTTATAGCTCTTGGTGATGATTTCCACCTTGCTGGCTACCATGAAAGAAGAATAGAAACCGAGTCCGAAGTGACCGATGATGGCATTGGCATTCTCCTTATACTTATCAAGGAAGTCGGTTACACCAGAGAATGCAATCTGGTTGATATATTTATCGATTTCCTCCTCAGTCATACCGATACCACGATCGCTGATGGTCAGGGTACCAGCCTTCTCATCTAGAGAGATACGCACTGTTGTGTCACCAATCTCACCCTTGAAGTCGCCCTGGGCAGCAAGAGTCTTCAACTTCTGTGTAGCATCCACAGCGTTGGAAACCATCTCACGGAGGAAGATGTCATGATCTGAATATAAGAATTTCTTGATGACAGGGAAAATGTTCTCTGTCGTTACACCGATATTACCTTTCTGTGCCATAATTATAATGTTTATTTATATATTTTACTTTATTTGTTTTTGCTATAGGTTTTACAAATAACGTGCCAAAAAGGGAGAAAAGAACAAAATGGCAGAATAAATCTGACAATATCATCAGAACAAGCAATAAGTCTTAAGGGAAAAAATAAAAAGCCTTAAGGAAAAAAATATTTTCCCTTAAGGAAAAAAACAACTATCCTTAAGGGAAAATATCAAATGTGAAAAATGCCCTATTTACCAGCTTTTCAGACATAAGCATTCATATTCCGAAATTTTATAACACCCTACAAGCTCGGACACCTATCTGAGATGGATGCTTCTGCATATAGGTATAGAGTGTCATCGGTTCATCAATCACTTTTTTGTGGATGCTGCTGGCATTGAGCAGATGTAATCCATCCTTATGCCAGGAAGCAATACCGATATGCGTGGTGTCCAATCCCTTCTTTCGGGTTATCATCAGAAGGATATCACCATCCTTGATGGTATTTCTGAAAAGCTGGTTGTTACGAATCTCCCCTTTCGGGATATAGCGATAGCGCTTGCCGTTGATGCTCTGCTCCAAAGCACGGATACCCGACTTCCACTGCGGATGAGCCGAAAGCATCTTGTAACTGGAAGGATGGGTGGACATCCAGTTTACGTTAATGGTCTGGACTGCAGAGAAGGGAGGATTATTCTGAATATCCTTCACGATGCCTTCCTTTACATTGTCATCCACCCAGAGGGTGAAATAGTGCTGGCGTTTTACATACGCTACCTCTCCGCCGATATAGCGCACATGCTTCAGATAATTACAGAAAGCTGCGAAACTGGTTTCCTGATGCTTGGCACACATCGTCAGAGCGGTCACGATTTCCACGTAGGTAGTACAATCCAGCTCCCTGGTATTCACCACGAGCTGCTCTTCCCGGGTTCTGTCCAAGGTACCACCCACATAAGGAATACCCACAAACTGCTTTCCAAACCACATCATCCAGTTGGCAGGCTTTTTCTTCATCACCTTCGCCTGCTGCAGCAAGGATACGATTCGCAGACTATCCTGGCGCTGATAAACCACACCCGTCTTGGCAAAAGCAGGCATCACTATCAGGAATGCCGCTGCAAAAACTAAAAAACTATGCTTTACTTTCATCATTTTACATTTTTATATTCTCGTTTCTTTCCAAAGTTCACACCCACATAAATATTGAGCGAACCGAAGGAATTGTTGGTTGAGAAATGATCCTTGTGATAATTATACGAATGGATGACGGTACTGGCACCTGCATACCAGCGGTCGTTGTTCCATACTACTCCAAAACGGCCGACACCATCAAAGTTGAAATTCTTGAAGTTGAAATTCTTCAGATCAAACTTATCCTTTTCCGGATCTCCTGATTTAGAGTGATTGTAGGCAAGACCAACAGAAAGGGAGGCATTAAAGAGCCAGTTTTTGGCAAACACCCAGTTATAGCCATATCCCACCGTAGCGGAATAATCGCTATACTTCACCTTCGAGAACATCAGACTGCTATCTATTTTAGCCTCCAACTGTTGCTTGGTTTTCTGATTGAGCCGTTCATCCACTATGGCAGAAAGCTTATCCCAATCCACTTCCAGCTGATGCTGAGTATATCCCAATCCTACCATCCATGAGCCAGCACTTTTCTTCTGCCTTGTACTTTGAGAGTAAGCTGCTGGATATGAGAACTTACGATGATTAAATATGTAGTAAAGATTCAAGCCTTTAATACTACTCTTAAAACCATCGAAAGATACTTTTCTCAGAGCATCCGTATTGATATGATCACCCAGATTCATTCGCTGAATATGATAATCATTACCCGTCTGGCGCCAGAACAGATCCACACCCAGCAAACTGCTGTACAGACTCAGGGTGAACTCCTTCTTGCTGCTATGATTGCCCTTGGTATTGATATGCTTCAGGTCGAGAGTATAACCCAGGAATACCCATCGCCATCCCAGATAAGGTCCCAGGCGCCAGGAAGGATCAGGCGCAAAGGAGATTCGCTGCCCCTCCTTGCCATAGAGGGTATATTCCTCGTAGGTATTGGTATTCTGCAGCATCACCGTATAATTGAAGTGCTGCGGTTCTATATACCTTTCATCTATATTGGAGAACTCTCTAAAGAAGGTGGTGAAGGTCTTACCCAGACGATGAAAGAATGTGCGTTCATGACGGGCACGAATCAAGCTGTCCTGAGTATTACCCTTGAACATCGAAGAATTGAAAAGGGTCTTGATGAGAGATGAATCCGGTCTTACAGGGCATTCCAACGTATCTCGCTCCGCCGCCATCAGTGGCAGCAGAACGAGATACAGCAGTCCTACTATAATACCAATTTTTCTCATCCCATTTAGGGTATTCTTTCTAATTCTTCCAAAGCACACGATCAAGTACCCAGTTTACCGGGGTAGCAGAAACGCTGGTGCAGGTACAGGTATTGATGCCCTGCAGATGCTCTATCACATTTCTGATGATAGGCAACTGAACATACGGAGGATTAGCAACGGTGATACTCGATCTGCCCTCGCTAGTTATCAACTCGATAGGCTGATAGGTAAAGACAGAGAAAGAAAGCGAACCCTTGTCGCCAATCACCTCAATACTGTCTTCCTTGGCACTCTCATGTCCCACGAAGCACCAACTGCCGCTCGCCGGAATACCACTTTCGAAGAAGAAACAGGCAGATACCGTATCTTCTGCATCATAAAGATGTGCCCGGTTGGCAGGATAACCATGGGCACGGGTGATGACTCCAAAGAGATCCTGCAATAGGTCTATCTGATGAGGAGCCAGGTCGTAGAAATATCCTCCACCGGCAATATCCGGCTGCAATCTCCAAGGCATCTCCTTGCCACTCTTGGTGTCCAGATCACGTGGAGGCACAGAAAAACGAACCTGTACATTGATGACATCACCTATAGCACCACTTTTGATAATCTCCTTTACTTTTTGAAAATAAGGAAGATAACGACGGTAATAGGCAACAAAACATGGCACCCCCGTCTGCTCGCTGATACGGTTGATACGAATACAATCGCTATAGCTTGCCGCCAATGGTTTCTCGATATATACCGGTTTGCCGGCACGCATTGCCATAATGGCGAAGGTGGCATGCGATGATGGTGGCGTAGCGATATATATTGCATTCACATCTGGATCATCGATGAGTTCCTGTGCATCGGTGTACCATTTTCGTATATGATGACGCTCGGCATAACCACGAGCCTTTTTCTCGCTACGGCTCATCACCGCAACGACCTGCGACCCTTCTACCTCATTGAAGGCAGGTCCGCTCTTCTTCTCGGTTACTTCTCCGCAGCCGATAAATCCCCAGTTTATCTGTTTCATCCTATTACTTTTATATTCTGATTTTACCTGAATATTGTTTATCCGGACACGATTATATACCAGAATCCGGCTGAGTATATCTTGACCCAATAGATTCAGATGGCAGGTTTTTACTCTCCTGCCAGTGATTTATTGATTTCGTCAATATAGTCGAGTACTTCATCACGACCCGTCTTCTTCTCACTACTGGTGATGAAGTAAGGAGGAAGTGCCTCCCAACGGTCCTCCAGAGCGTGCATCCATTTCTCGGCATTCATACGAGCCTTTACCGGCCCCAACTTATCCGCCTTGGTAAAGACGATACAGAAAGGCACATTGCTTTCGCCCAGCCAATCCACAAACTCACGGTCAATCTTTTGCTGCTCATGACGCACATCAATCAGAACGAAGACATTCGCCAACTGTGGGCGCTGCAGGATATAACTGCTGATCATCTGCTCCAACTGCTTCTGTACTGTCTTCGAACGTTTGGCGAAACCATAGCCAGGAAGGTCAACCAGATACCATTCATTATTGATGATAAAATGATTGATAAGCAATGTCTTACCCGGTGTAGCAGAAGTTTTAGCCAAACCCTTATGATTGCAAAGCATATTGATGAGGCTCGATTTGCCTACATTACTACGGCCGATAAAAGCATACTCAGCCTTATTATCTTTTGGACACATGCTCACGCGTGGAGCAGATATCGTAAATTCTGATTTCTTGATTTCCATTCTTTCTATTTTATTTATAATTATTATTATAGGCAGCACACGAACTAATCATAAAGTTCAATATTCAACCGCTCAAAGTTCAATGTCTATAGCATCTCTGACAGTTCCAGCCACCTCATTTCCTTCTCGTCAAGCTCATCCTTGATTTCCGGCAGGCGCTTGCTCTTTTCGGTCAATTCCTCTACCGACAGGGTACCACTGCAAAGGGCTTCTTCCAACTTTTTCTGCTCATCAGTAAGCTTCTCTATTTCCTGGGTCAGCTGTTCATATTCACGCTTCTCCTTATAGCTCATCTTACGCTTGTTCTCAAAGTTGGCATCACGCTTGGCTGTGCCGGCACCATCATTGGCAGCCGTATTGTTATTGCCTGCATTTTTAGCCGTAGCTGCAACTTTTTCTGCTTCATCCTTCTCCTGCAACCTGCTCCAGTCTCTATACTGGGTATAGTTGCCAGGGAAATCCTGAATTTCGCCTTCCCCCTTGAATACCAGGAGATGATCTACCACCTTGTCCATGAAGTAACGGTCGTGACTCACCACGATTACGCATCCGGCGAAATCCTGCAGATACTCTTCCAACACCTGCAAGGTCTGGATATCGAGGTCATTGGTAGGCTCATCGAGTACCAGGAAGTTAGGATTTCTCATCAGCACCGTACAGAGATAGAGCTTGCGCTTCTCGCCACCGCTCAACTTATATACATAGTTGTGCTGCTCCTCGGGAGTAAAGAGGAAGAACTGCAGGAACTGCGAAGCCGTCATGTGCTTGCCGTTGCCCAGGTCGATATAGTCAGCTATCTCCGTGATGACATCTATCACCTTCTGGTCTTCCCTGAACTTGAGTCCCTCCTGCGAGAAATAGCCAAAGCGCACAGTCTCACCAATGTCAAACTTACCGCTATCCGGCTGCACCTCGCCAAGGAGCATCTTGATGAAAGTAGATTTTCCCGTACCATTATTACCTACGATACCCATCTTCTCAAATCGGGCAAAGTTGTAGTAGAAGTTATCGAGAATCACCTTCTTCTTTCCTCTGTCATCGAAAGCCTTGCTCACATACTGGCATTCGAAGATTTTCGAACCAATATATACGTTAGAAGCCTTCAATCGTACCAGACGATCTTCGATGCGCTGCTTGGCTACCTTCTCCAACTCATAGAAAGCATCCTCACGATATTTCGCCTTATGACCTCGAGCCTGAGGCTGACGACGCATCCAGTCCAGCTCTCTGCGATAGAGATTCTTGGAATGCTGGATTTCTGCACGCAGATTATCCATGCGTTCCTGGCGCTTTTCCAGATAGTAAGCATAGTTTCCACGATAGGTGTAGATGGTCTTATCGTCGAGCTCCAGAATGGTATTACATACCTTATCAAGGAAGAAACGATCGTGCGTAACCATGAAGATGGTCTTGTTGCCACGATTCAGATAACCCTCCAGCCACTCTATCATCTCCAGGTCGAGGTGGTTGGTAGGCTCATCGAGCATCAGAAAGTCAGGCTCATCTATCAGCACATTGGCCAGTGCCACACGCTTCTGCTGTCCTCCACTCAACTGTCCCATCGGCTGGTCCATATTGGTGATATGCAACTGAGTGAGGATCTGCTTTGCCTTGAGCACCTTTTCTGGATCATCCTCATGATTGAAACAAGCTTCCAGCACGCTTTCCTCTGGATCAAACTTAGGAGATTGTTCCAGATAGCCCACCTTTAAGTCGCGTCGATAGATGATATCACCACTCTCATGTCCCTCCTTATCCATGAGCACCGACATCAATGTAGATTTACCCGTGCCATTGCGTGCCACGAGTCCCACTTTCTGTCCTTCAGCTATAGAGAAGGATATTTTATCAAAAAGAACCTCTGCACCAAAGCGTTTGGTGAGGTTTTGAACGTCTAAATACGGTATTTGACTTGCCATTTTCGTTATTTGTGCAAAGATACGATCCCTTTATTTATGGGCTTTTTACGTCTCCACTCTAAACATTTTCGAAACATAAGAACCCACAATATCTAAGTATAAAATCATTTGCGTTTAGGATTCCCTCTGGTATTCTAAACTTTTCTTTTTTTCCCGTTTATCCACTTCTAGTAGGTTAAACAAAAAGGAGCGTCTTGTTTAGAAACTAAGACTATGTTTAGCAAGAGATTATTCCTTCAATCGCTTTTGAAATCATGCTCAATTATTATGCAGCCTTTGACAGGCTGGCTTACCTATACAGCCTTGGATCCTATCTCCGTTATTTTATTCAATAACATATTATAGGCAGAACTCATAGCTGCATATTTTCCTTCTAGTTCATGTTTTTTGGCTTTTTCTTCTTCATACTTTGTTTTCCAAATCGAAATATCGACAATTTCTTCTTCGGAATCCTCAGTTTTTCCATCAGCAGCTTTACTTTCTCCGCCAGTCTCTTGACTTTTAAAGAAAGGACTATATTTAGTACCTTTATAAAAGCTGTCAATAGTAAGACCAAGGCTGTCACAGAGTTTCTCCAAATAGCCAGTCTTTACATCCTTTACATTTAAGACTTGATTGACTTGCGTTAGCTGAACACCAAGAATCCTTGCCAATTCCGACTTTCTGATCTTCATGTCAGACAGTATTCTTTCCAATTCTTCACCTGTCATACTCGTATCTGTTAAATATGTAGTATTATAGTTAAATATAGCTAAATATTATATTAGCATATACCAACTTATTATATTTTTATATACCTTTGCACCGAAGATGCACCGAGTGCGCAACTAGTGCGCACATATTGCGCACAAAGGTACGATTATTTTTTTAATAAAACAAATTATATGAAGGAAAAAATAAATTTGTTGTCAGAAAGAGACAAAAAAAGACTCTTGATTATAGATACATATAAGAAAGAGTATCGTCCTCTCGTTGAAAACGGAGAGGTTACGCCAAACCGGGTGTTCATCAAGCTCGCTGAGGATTTTTCATATTCACGCTACGGAATAACAAGAATCCTTGCGAATGCCGGTTTATACAAAATGAAGAGCAAACAATCTTTAAATTCATAAATATGGAAGCAATTATCATAAGTGACAAAGCCGTGACATTTCAGGAGTTTGTTTCTGAACTATCTGACGTAATAGCTCATAAGCTAGCCAAGCAGATGAAGGAACCTGCCAAGGTGAGAGTCTCCCAAAATGAAGCCTTCCGCACCTATGGCAAAGGGAATGTACAAAGATGGATTAGAACCAACCGACTCAAACCTGTTGCCAAACATCCAGGTAAAATTGAATATTTAGTAGCTGATTTGGTGAAGCTAAGTAATGTTGAACAAGATTATCTTTATGTATGACATACAAAATAAAAAGAAGTATGACTTATTCACAACATTTGAGACCTTCGTGGATAGTCATATTACTATATGAAGTACCACCTTTTGTATATGACACTTGTCAAACGGTGGAAGAATGTAGAGACAAGCTCAAAGTCATCCTTAAAGTAATTAATACGACGGAAGTTATATATACAAATAAGAGACAGGCACTTAGAAAGGTCAAGCAAATTGAGCTTCGTGAAGACAGGATTGAGATCCGGTCCTCATACGGCAAAGTGCAATTGGTATTTAAAATTGAAAAGATTAACAAAAATGAATGGTAATAACACATGGATCAAACTGCCAAGGAACTTTCAAAACTGGCGTTGGTATAAAGAATCAAATATGGTTCACTTATACCTGTATCTCGTTATGAATGCCAATTTGCTGTCCGAAAATTACTTTGACATTAATATAAAAAGGGGAGAAATTATGATATCTCTTTCAAGACTTTCAACGGATACTAATTTATCTATCAAGACACTTAGAACTTGTCTTGATAGGTTGAAACGTACTCACGAGATAGAATACCGCAACCTCAACCATGGCAGAATCATAATCATAGTCAACTACGATATGTTTCAGCCAATAGGAATTGATGAAACTGCCCCATACTGGGTAAAGCTCTACAGAAAGATAGAGCAATGGTGTTGGTACACTCACCCTAAAATGGTACACCTGCTGATTCATTTCCTTATTAAGGCAAAAGCGATTCTATCGGGGAACGATTTTACTTTTCAACTGGAGACAAGCTATAACTTGCTCAGCAAAGAAACAGGAATATCTGTTCAAAGTGTGAGAACATGCATAAAAAAGATGCAGTCAAGTGGAGTTATTGAGTTTCTGCCATCACCAACAAACCTCTTTAGTACCATAAGGGTTTGCAACTACGAAAATTACCAAGTAACCAACAAGGTAAGGGGCGTAATAGACAACCATAGCTATGGCAACAAGGGCACGATACCAGGTGAGTTAGATGTTGATTTTGAAAATAGCAAAAAATCAACAAACCTAAATATCTCCACAAGTCATTGTCCCCCAACGTCTTACGAGAGCACAAAAACCTCAAAGGGCACAACAAGGGCACGAGAGGGGCACGACAAGGGCACGACAAGGGCACGACAAGGGCACGACAAGGGCACGACAAGGGCACGACAAGGGCACGACAAGGGCAACACTAAAAGAATATAATAATATAAGAAATAAAGAAATAAAGAATATCAACTACGACGACGCGCGTGAGGGAGTTGTTTTCGTCGAAGCAGAGGAAGTCAAAGACGAGCAGAAAGAAAACCTACAAAAGAAAGCAGGCAAAGAAACCTACAAAGAAAAACTTCTTGAAGATGGGGTTTGGATGACGGCCATGGGAAAGAAGTTTCATCTTGACCAAGGCGAAATAAAAAGACTGCTGGACGATTTCGATTTGGAACTCATCTGTCGAGGGAACAACGAAGACAAAGGCTTCAAGGATTACAAGTGCCATTTCTTCGACTGGCTAAAACTGAGAAGCAACACCCTGCGCACCATTTCGTCTTCCACACAAGCCAAAGGTGAAAGGTGGGAAGGAGAAAAGTTCGTTCCAAAAAGTTCGGAAGGAGGTATATATGATGGGCCTTTCTGATTTAAGCTTTGACGAAAATTACTGCTACAGATGGCTAGTGCATTTGTTTGCGGTAGAAGTAAGAAAGAGAAATAGAGAATACGAAGCCAACCAGGAACAGCAAGAAGCCATAGCAAATGTTGCAAGTTGGCTGGCTAACTCCAAGAATCACTTTGGTCTTGTCCTTAACGGTATAACCGGAAACGGTAAGACCACCCTGATAAAGGCAATGAGAAGCTTTTTCAACGTATGCAAGATTAAAGATCCTATATGCGAAGAAGGTGAATCATTAACCCTTAAAGCTGGAATATGGTTTGTGACTTCAAGGGAATTGTACCATCTCTATTCCTCAAACAGGAAGAGATTTGAAAGATGTATGAACACTTTCATCCTTGCAATTGACGATTTTGGAACCGAAGAATCTGATTTTTGTCAGTATGGAAACAGATACAAGCCGCTCGAAGAGCTGCTGTCATATCGCTATGACAGGATGCTGCCGACCATTCTGACAACCAATCTTGGCGGAAAAGCCATTCGTGACAAGTACGGAGACCGTTTGGCCGACCGATTCAACGAAATGATGCAAGTGATTACTCTTCCGGATATTAATTTTAGAAATATTAATCAAGTATGAGACAGACAGAATTAAGTGAAATACTCAGCAGAACTAGCGGAGGACTTACCGTTTTCACACACTATCTTGGAGAGAAATGCCTTTCCAAGAAGTTCTGTAATCCATTCAGGGAAGACCGCCATCCGTCCTGCAGGTTATACCGTAACAAGGCCGCTGACGGAACAATGAGATACTACATGAAGGATTTCGCCAATGATGACTATTACGGAGACTGTTTCTGGATGGTCAGCAAATATCTCAATCTATCCCTCTCCCAGGACTTCAAGTCGATTCTGGAGACGATAGATCACGATTTGTCATTAGGAGTCTTTGACAAAACGCCTAAAGCAGTCAAAGGTACCATTGATTACGCTAAGAGAATGGAAGAGAAATACAAGAGAATGGAGAAAACGTCGATTGGGTCTTTTACTCTTAAGACAAGAGAGTTCAATCAGCCGGAATTGGATTACTGGATGCAGTATGGCATAACAGTGGAGATTTTGAATAGATTCAATGTTAAAGGTGTTGAATCCTGTACAATCGAAAAAAAAGATGGGAAAAGCTTTTCGGTTTTCTCGTCTATATACCTTCCGATGTTTGGTTATTGCTTTGACAATGGGAAAGGGTATAAAATATACAGACCGAAAGCAGCTAGCAGGTTTATGTATCTAGGCAGGTTGCCAAATCCGTATATATTCGGGTGGGAGCAACTTCCGGCAAGTGGAGATATGGTATTCATAACCGGTGGAGAAAAAGATGTCATGTCTCTAGCCGCCCACGGATTCAACGCAATATCGTTTAATAGCGAGACCGCCAAGATTCCAATAGATACACTGAAAGATCTTTCTTCCAGGTTCAGATCCATTATTGTTCTGTTCGATAGCGACGAGACAGGAATTAAAGAGTCTGCATCACGTTGTGAGGAAAATAAAGACCTTGTATCTATCAAGCGTGTGGTTTTGCCGCTGAAAGGAGACAAAACGGAAAAAGATATAAGTGATTTCTTTAAGATTGGGAGAACCGCAGAAAATCTTTTAGAGGTTATAAACTCTCAACAAACGCCCTATAAGGCGAAATAAGGGGTATAGAACAGAATATTAATTAGTTAATGATAAACGATATGGCAAACAGAAAAATAACGCCTCAGAGACCAAAAATGGAAAGGAATACCAAAAAGAAGGCTATGGGGTACGGAAAAAAGATAGAAATTAGCAATCTGTCTCCCGAAGACGAGAAGATTCTAAACTCTTTTGGAATAAAAGGAAAGAACTGTCTTTCCGGATTGTTTTCAATGGAGTTATATTCACTGTCTGGAGTAGAAAAAGGCATCGGAATGATAAATACCAATTATGGATACGAGTTTCTTAACCAAAATACAAAGAAACAGCAATTTGGACTCGTAAAAACCGGATACGTGTTTATAGGAGTACAAGGTAAGAAAAGAACGCAAGACTGCTGCGTCTTTTACGATTTAAAGGATTATCTGTCGTATCTAGGCATTAACCAGAATAGTCCCCTTAGCTTACCTAAGGGAACCGACTGTTTTATTTTATGCGGAGCGATCAACTACTTCGGACTCGTTGTTGACACTGATGAATATGAGAATATAAATGTATTCATGCCAAATTCGGTATTTGGAAAATCTCTCGTAAAGACCATGCAAGAGAGAAATCCGAACCACATAAAGAACTTCGATGTTTTTTATGGTGGATACAAAACTCTCTACGAGTACTATAACAACATAAAGAGCTAGCCAATGATAATAATTATTTTTTCAGTCTTGATTGTAGTATTAATAATCGCCATCATCTATGAGATAAAATACACTTATAGAGACGGTGGGTTATGGAAGTAGATTAATAAAACTAATAAGCAATATGGAATTAGAATTTTTAAGTTTAACAAGAAGCGAGAAAAATCTAGAAAAGCTGGATGAGTACTGGGAATCATCCAGCTATGAGGATAAGTTTTTCTCGATATCCCGGGAATTTTACAAGAAGAAAAAATATACTCCTTTAGGTAATATGAAGTTGTTCAGAGTGTTGTCATTCTACATTAAAGCTTCCATTACGATGGAAAACATTAGACTGCTCTGCAACGTCATAAGAACAAAATATCAGATAGAGTGCTTCCAAATATCGATTGACAGAGAAGACAACAGAGTTTATCTCCAGTTTGTCTGGTTGAACGAGGAATATGATAGTATCATCCTTACACCTTTCGACTGGAAGAAAATTACAGTTCTGATTATCAGATATCTGAACCTTCCTCGTCCTGCCAGCACCAAACCATTAGTTAAATATTATCTCAAGGATGCGTACGAATATGACCAAGAAATTTTCAACAAGCAACTAGAGGTACTCTTTCAGGCAAAAGTTAAGGGGCTGAACTATGGATTGATACAGGATGCTCTGCAATATGCAGAAGGGATGTGCAGAGGTGAATTAAAGTAAACGGAAGATGAATTGCTCCATATCAGAAGTAAAAGGCGATATAATGTTCGCCAATACAAATGTAGTAGTATTGCCGGTCTCACCAGATGGGGCCGGTAATATCCTCATGACACGTAGATTTATGAACAAATTCCCTATTATGAGACAGAAGTACGAAAATTTCTGTAAGGACAACCTGTTCTCTCCCGGCAAAATTTGGATCTACAGAACTTACACTAGGAATATTTTGCTGTTATCCGTTGAAAACCAGAAACAGGAATCCGACGAAAAGACGTTTCGTTTCATTCTCAAAAAGATAAAGAGTATATATAAAGAAAGAGAAATCTCTTCAATATCCTTCTCTTTGCATTCATTTTCAACCATTCCATCTGAAAGGGTAAAAGAGTTGATAATTAAAGAATTTACAGACACGGATCTTATTATTGAATTTTATGTTGAAAGCGAATTGTCTTCCACAAAAATCATATCAGCACTAGAATCCTTGTGTGCTCCAATTCTAGAGGAGACAAAGATTAGAATCAAGGAAAAAATATGTTTTGAAATATAAATAGCCCCGGTATTCTTGTACCGAGGCTATTAAACTTTTGAGTATCAGAAACTCACTCTATCAAACAATCAGTTCAAAATATATTCTTATCTATCTGGTCTGAAAGAATCACCAGAGTGCTTCATTGCGTTGCCAAACCCCTTGAAGAAGTTAGCAAAAAACAATAACAAAAAAATAGCTCCCATATATTTGACTTTTAAAATGGTTTTGAATAACTTTTGATTCTTACTTTACCGAGAAAGTTGACGGATGATTGATTTCCTTGGTGATTACGGCATATTCACCTGGTTCAAGTCCCTTTATGGTAAGAAGGAAGGATGATTCTCCATATTTCTTTGCCTGAAACTTAATGTCGCCAATATAGGTTTTTACATTTGTTCCGCCAAAAAGAGCACTCTCGGCCATCATCCAACGACGCTCCTTCTTCTTTGTCTCGAATTTGATGATACCAAGCAGATGATTTGGATTATCGTTGTGATTATCCACTCTAACTATGAAGGTAACATCCCTTGCAGGTAGTTTTGTAAGTCCTTCCCTACCCTTAACGGCAAGGTAAGACTGACCTTTGGCCAGGAACATTCCTGCTACCGGTACAAAGGCAAGATTATTGGATTTCGCCTTAACATCGGCATCCTCGGTAGGCATCAGCGTAGTTGTGCTATCTGCATTAACGATTGCTACCTGACCATTGTACTCTGGTTCTACAACATTCCCAGCATTTGCACCTAGTGTAAACAGGGAAACTAACATTGAAAAGATAATTTTCTTCATAACTTATGTTTTTATATACTTTTATCTATGTTTTTACACTGCAAAGATACGAAAAATATTTGAAATATGCAAATTTCTAGCCAAAAAATTTGGCTGAAACTTATATTTTTATTATCTTTGCACCATATTTAACGATATATGTATATATTTATATAAGTATATACCTATATAAAGGAATAAAACGTGGTAGTTATACCACTGGTATAAACATTAAAGTAATAGTTATATGAAAAAAGGTACAAGAATCATTGCAATTGCCAACCACAAGGGAGGTGTAGGTAAAACAACAACTACTGCTAGTATGGGAGCAATTTTGTCACAGAAGGGCTTTCATGTGCTTCTTATTGATCTGGATGCACAGGCTAACTTAACCTGTTCACTTTTGAAGCAAGAGGTAACAACATCCGTGTATAACGCATTCGTGGAATCAACAGACTTACCTATTTATAATATAGGAGAGAATCTAGACCTGGTTCCTTCTTCGCTGCAGCTTGCTCAGGCAGACCTTCAACTCGGATCAGCACTAGCAAGAGAGAGATTGTTAGAAGATCTCCTCTCTCCAATCAAGGAGAGATACAACTATATATTGATAGATTGCCCTCCAAGTTTATCCCTGATGACTCTGAATGCGATAACTGCTGCAAATGAAGTTATCATACCGCTTGTTGCAGAAACCCTACCATTCAAGGGATTGACAATGATTACCAACTTTGTTAAAATGGTAAAAGCAAAGCTCAATCCGAAGGTAGATGTCGAAGGCGTTCTGGTTACTAGATACGAGAAGTCGAATCTCAGCAAACAGATAGAGAACGGTTTGCGTGAATCTCTTGGGGATTTGGTTTATAAGACCAAGATACGCAAGAACATCACTGTTGCCCAAGCACCTCTGGAAGCTACAAATATTGTAGATTACGACAAAAACAGCAATGGAGCTATTGATTATGTGTCTTTCACTGACGAATATCTTTCTCGTACAGCTGTAGATTAATGTGTAACAATTGAATTTAATCAAAGATGACAAAGAAAATCAACGATGACGCTATGTCTTCACTGCTTAATGGACTTTCCGGCGGTGATGCAGTTCCGGCTGTAAAAGGAGAAGTTGCCGAAGCAAAAGCAATTCCCCAAAAGGTTAATTCCGAGAAAAGCTCTATCGAACGAGAAAGAATCTGCACTCTCATAGAGTCGGATGTAATGTCGAAGGTAAGAGCAATATCTGAGAAGGAAGGACTTTCTATTGCATCCATCATCAACCTTGGACTTAAAGTTGTTGTTGAGAATTACGAAAAGTCTCACGGCAAAGTTAAGGGCAGTAATTTCAAGAAGGGTAAGATTGATGAAGTCTTTAATATTTAAAACATCACGAAAAAATCCCTGATGAAGAATCATCGGGGATTTTTTCGTGTTACACGAAAGGCGGTATTTCTTTAAAATATACCATATACTAAACATTTGGCATTTTAAAAAAAAGAAAATGGGAAGAAAGATAATACATGTACACTTTTTGGCTAGTCACAAGAACTATTATTTTGGCAGCGTGAGTGCCGTTTACAAAATGTTCACTGCCCAGGATTTGGGAATCAACGAATCCTATTTGAGACATATACTTACTGAAGACGGCAATCACCATCTGACAGACAAGGTGTTGATTATTCGTTCCAGACTTCTTGTCTAAAACAATTGCATTTATGTGGTTGGTGAATTGTGTTATCACCAACCACATATTTATTGTTTTCTATTATTCTCTTCAATATCTCCAAAGTCTTCTGCTTCGATACGCTCACTATCATTACCCATCGCCACTGCTTGTTGTTCACCAGACAGACAGGAAGGCCACAACAAAAGATCTTCTGCAAAATCCTCGATTTCTATTTTCGCCTTGATTTTATGGCTCCAGTAAACGGAAACCAGGCAAATCACCTCCATAGCCTCTTTGTTGGAGAGCATAGAAATTACGCCCAGCAAGTTGACGATTTCATGATCATAGTAGAACTCTTCGGCACCATCACCCATGTGAACGTAATGATCAATCTTGTTAAAAAGAATATCAGAAGCCTTAGTCATATCAATATTATTTGGCAAAACACCCTTGATGGCGCAGATAATAACCGCCAGGTATTTAGCATCATGCAGCAACCAGATAGCACGGCAACGAGCAGACACGTTACATACGGCTACATCCAGGGCGTTTTCTCCTATCCATTCCGTGATTTTTTTCAACGTCTCGCTAACTTCTTCCTTCTTCTCCTCTCCCTTCATAGTATCCGGAACATACAGGCTATTATCCATATAACATCCTTCAAGAAAACTTACACTTATGCCAGATACATTATCTTTCACCTTCCATCTTATGGAGTTTGTGATGCTAGGCTCAATCGTAAATCTATCTTTCTGATTCATAACATTGACTTCACCGTGCTGTCGAGGGCTTAATATGTTAATAAGTAACTCCGTAACCTTCGTTGTTGTCGTACTTAGCGAGCAAACAACCGCCACTATTATAGTAACATGTGATGCCACCATCTTCTTTGGTGTAATCATCTTGTTCCAGGCGTTCATTCATGAAGTCGTCAAACTCTGGAAATGAAACAAAAGCCTGTCCTCTATCATTAAAATCTAATGTACTCATAAAGAAAAATTTAAAGGGTCAGTTCTTCGTGAATAGCCTCACTAATGAGATTGGCAATATCTACAGGTATCAAGATACCTACAGTTTTTCCTATATCATCCTTGCAATAGCAAATCGGTTCAGCCTTTTCGTTTGAAAGATACAACTGCAATTCATCATCATAACCATCTATGTCATAAGAAGCAGTAATATTGCTTTTCACTTCCATCCCTTTGATGGAAAGCTCGCATTGCCAATAATCGAAAGGTTTCTTCTTACCTTTAACCATTTTTCGACCACGAACGACAATCAGAGTGACTTCTTTGCCGCTTTTGGTAGTGAATGTAAAGTCCGTTGTTTTTTCTATCTTTTGTGTAAAATCTTTCTGATTCATATAAATTCGCTTCACCGTGCTGCGATAGGGCTGAAATATCTTAAAAAACATTAATAATTCGGGTGAAATAATACGCCGTATTGTTTTATTTCTTAAATTTGCACCTGTCTTCGGAAGACTTCAATCGCACCTTTATGGAATAGAAAGAATAATAAAACTTCCGTTGACGGTCAGACTTCTCAAAAGTCTGTGGATTAAAACGAAATTTCTACTATCGTAGATTCTGGCTTAGAGCCAAGTTAGCCCCGCTTTCAATGCGGGGCTTTTTAGTTCTATTGAAGTAATGGCTACGATTTCTTCATCTGCTCACGTGCCCATTCCTTTGCGGTACCTCGTTCAATATCTCCATAACGCTCTAAATCGTGCGCTTGTTGCAGAAGATTGTCGTATGAAGTATTGTTATGACGGTTGCTCGCTGCGATGATAGCAAGGGCGTGGTCGTAGTTCTTGATTGGTCGAAGAGGGTTCTCACGTTCCATCTTTGCGATGAGCTTACCTCGCTTTACGCTGTCGCCTCGCTCAAACTGTCGTGAAATCATTGCTGATATTCTGTCGTTCTTATAATCTACCTTTTCCTCTGCCATCAGCTGCGCCTCCTCAAAGGTAACTGCATTCTCAGATTTCTTCACAAGTGAACGTGCCCAGGCATCACGAATGTCTTCCCAAGTCTTTACCTTCTTTACTGCCGGCTTCTTTCCGTTGAGTAATTCAAGGAAAGCCTTGCCATCTTTGGCAGTTAGGTAATACTCATGATAATGATTCTGATATCCGTAACCATTATAATTATCTCCGAAAGTACGATAATCAACTTTCTTTTCCTCAACAAAAGTTTTCAGCTTGCCGAGCAAAGAAGTTTTGCCTTCAAAGATACAAATGTTTACAACACCATTATGTGTGCGTGCAGCTACCCCACTTTTATGCTTTCTGTTGGCATTGTCAACAGAAGAAAATTTAGAAGGCATGAATACTTGTCTGTAAGTTCCCATATTGCTTGCGCTTAGCCGTGTTGCGCTAGGGCTGAATGTTTTGACTTTCCATCCTCATTATCATGGAAGTTCTTAACCCAGGTTTTCCTGTTCCATTTCCTTCTTGAATTTTCTGATTAACTCCATAGGAGAAAGTGAAACTTCCCATTCGTATTTCCCTGGTTCGATATACTCTCTGTTGTCTATCCAGTACTTTGCGCTGGTCTTTTTCGCCAGCAGATTGTTCATAACCTCGTAAAATTCAGGTAAGAGCTTTTCTAACTTAGTTAGTCGAGCGTTCTTTTCCTCCTCATTTTTAGAAAAACACTCTATGCGGTCTCTATTTCCCTTTATCTCAGCTTCAACATTCTTGACGAAAGTATAGCGCAAGTCTATAGCCCATGTCACTTGCTTCTCTGAGCCTTCAAGCTCCGGATAGCCATTTGTAGCTGCATCCGCAAGAGCTTTGTTGTGATGAATCTTTCGCTGACAGGCAGGACACAACTGCCCTTCTGCCCAGGAGATATAGTTCTCACGCTCGCTAATCTTGCCGAAAAGCTGCTTTTCTACTTCGTGACCGCACTTGTATGTAATCCAATATTTTGCCATATTAGTTCCGCTTCACCGTGCTGCGGTAGGGCTTATATAATTTAAACGTTTTTAAATCAGTTATATTATTTAAATATCCTTGTTTTTCCCATTTTACGGCTTAATAGCTTAATCTAGTTTTTCGCAATTGGACAAATGGTCTCCTTTTTTGGGAAAAAGTCTATATTACTTTAACATCTATCAGTTTTATAATAAAACCTCGCTTAGAGGAACTTCCTCAAATTCCCATTCATAACCAACATCGTTACATTGGCTCTGATTCATTTTTTCAAGCTGCTCGGCTTGTTCCTCTGTCATAGGATGGTTAGCCAATCCTTTGAGAGCCTTTATAGCCTTCTTCTTATTTTTAGTAACCATAGCAATCTCCCTGCTCTTAGTAGAATGCCAATCATCAGTTTTATATATAACAAAAACATTCATATTATATCTGTTTAAAATACATAATAGCCGTTTACAGTCTCATAAGGAAGTTCTTCTCCTGTAGTAAAGCTGCAAAGCTTGTACTTTGGTTTCTTCCCCTCCTTCAACATCTTGTCTATCGCCTTTTTGCAAAGCCAAAAGCTCTGAATCCAGGTACAACGATTGCACCAGAAGTTAAAGAAGCAATAATCGTCAAATACAGCTTCACTGCCGGTCAGATTGTAATACAGACGGCGAAGTTTAGCCAACGTTTCTTTATTTACTTTCATAATTTATATGTATTTTGAAGTTCAACATTCTGTTAATTCACACACTCTCGGATATATCGGGCAACCAGATTCCTGTCTAGCCTTTTAATGATTTCTCATTTCC
>JAIJLI010000293.1 GCA_022722495.1 Dialister sp.
TCCTTGCCGATCGGGACAGACTTGTCGCACATATTCGGGATATGGAGAAGCAGTTCATTCAGCTTGGATTCGACTTCACCGAGTTCCTTATCGATGGCAGAGATCTTCTGTCCGACTTCTCTCATGCGAGCGATAGCGTCTGCAGCATCTTCGCCATTCTTCTTCGCCATCGCGATCTTCTTGGATTCTGCATTCTTTTCGCTCTTCAGCGTTTCTGTATCGCGCAGGAGTTCTCTCCTCTTGCCATCGAGTGCGAGGACTTCGTCCAGATCGAATGGATTGTGACGGTTGACGAGGTTCTGCTTCACTTCGTCTGCGTGTTCTCTGATGAATTTCATGTCTAACATAGTATCGCTCCCTTTAGGAAATATAAGATAGGAAATCGGCTTTCCTCATCTGACGGAAATAGTGGTCGGCTGGCTGCTCACTGACGCTTGAAACGGATCGGATGGGAAGAGACCGCTCACAGGCTATGCCGTCCTCGAAAAGCAAATAAAAAGACCTCTTCCCTCCATGGGACGAAGTCATCGCGGTGCCACCCAATTTGCATAAGCCAGCTCATGGCTGATATCGGCTGCCTGCCGTCCGATTCTTCACCGGCCGCTCCTGAGTGGAAACTTTCTCATCTGCCAGGGCTCTCACCAGCCGCCCTGTCTCTGAAAGACATCTGAAAAAGATTTTCTCTTTCCCTGCGTTATTAGTATTATAGCGAGTTCATCTGTGTTTTGCAATAGGAAAAAGGGTTCAAGATGCAGGGTTCAGGGTTCAGGGTTCAGGGTTCAGGGTCGTGGTGGCGGCTTCGCCGCAAATATATATGGGGCGATGCCCGAAGGTTTGCGGGTGGCAGGTTTCCCTCGTATCGCCAGCCTTCCCCTCGAAGGGAAGGTGCCCCGTAAGGGCGGATAGGGCACTAGCTGGATGAAAAAAGCAGGGAAATGCGTCTCAAGCAGGCGATTTACGTAAGCACTCGAGCGCCGTTTTTGTAAATAGCGCTACCCGAAGGTTCGTGGGTAGCGGTTTTCCCGTACCGTCATCTCGAGCGTAGCCGAGAGATCTTTCTTGCAGACCGGGAAATGGTATATGTGAAGAAATCCGTAGCACAGCCTCAGCAAGACGTCATTTCCCTATCACCGCATGCATGCTGATAAGCGTTGTGCAATCAAGATCCCTCCACTTCGGTCGGGATGACGATACGAGGGAAGCGGCATTCCCTTTTGCCACCTTCTGCGTGATGGGTTGAAAACAAATGTGAGGCGAGCGTTTTCCCGTACCGTCATCTCGAGCGTAGCCGAGAGATCTTTCTTGCAGACAGGGAAATGGTGTATGGGAGGGAATCTGTAGCACCGCCTCAGCAAGGCGTCATTTCCCTATCACCGCATGCATACTGATAAGCGTCGTGCAATAAAGATCCCTCCTCTTCGGTCGGGATGACGATACGGGGGAAATGTTTGACGTCTAATGTCTCTCAGTCTCCTAGTCTTTTAGTCATTATAAAAAGCGGCGCTCATATGCTGACGCGCCGCTCCTTCATTTCTACTTTCTCATCAGTCTCGTCCTCGCCATGGCGAGAGCCGCGAGGGTCTTCGCATCGTAGATTTCTCCGCGATCCACCATCTGATAGACCTTGTCGATCGGAAGGCGGATGACATCCAGAAATTCATCCTGATCGAGATGCTGATGAGACTTCACCAGATGGTCAGCGAGGTAGAGGTGAATGGTCTCATTGCAGAATCCCGGCGTGGTATAGACATAGCCGAGCTTTTCCATATGCTCCGTCTTGTAGCCGGTCTCTTCCGTAAGCTCTCTGGCTGCACAGGTATCGGGGTCTTCTCCCCCATCGAGCTTGCCGGCCGGGATCTCCAGAAGCGGCTGCTCGACCGCATAGCGGTACTGACGGACGAAGAGGATCTCTCCATCCCCGGTGACAGGGATGATGGCAGATGCCCCCGGATGCAGGACGACTTCTCTTGTGGTCTTGTGACCATGGATCTCTACCTCATCATCAAAGACGTGCAGCATCCGCCCTTCGAAGGCAGGCGCGCGATGGATCAGCTTCTCCTTTTCTATGCTCATTTCACACCTGTGCTTCCTACGCCGCCGGTGCGTACACCTTCAGCATGGTCATCGTCCGTGGTGAGGTATTTCGTGAAGATCCCCTGCGCCACGCGATCGCCTTTATTCACATGGAATGGTTCATCCTTCGTATTGTAAACAGCGACCATGAGATGACCCTCGTTATCCTCATTATTGTAATAGTCCGCATCGATGATGCCGGTGCTGTTCGCAAGGAAGAGCCCTTTCTTGATCGCCATGCTTGAACGGATGAAAATGGCGAGGTATTCATCATCTTTCATATACGCCTTCAGTCCGGTCTTGATGAGCGTCACCTGATGCGGCATCAGATCGATGTCTTCCCCGCATTCGATGTCATAGCCGGCACTCTTTTCCGTCTTTCTTTCCGGCAGATGGATGTCTTTCCCCTGCCACGTGGACAGGATCTCAAAGCCTCTTGTTTTTGTCATAGAATGGATTCTCCTTATAGAAATAGGGCTTACGGTTAGCCCGTGGGGTGTGCCGCCCCTTGATCGGGGATGAAAGCTCGACCCAAATGAGGAATTAGGAATGATGGTGGCGGCTTCGCCGCGAGTATAAATAGCCTTCCCCTCGAGGGGAAGGTACCCCGAAGGGGCGGATAGGGCACTGGCGGTATGAAAGCGAGTAGGGAAATGCGTCTCAAGCAGGCGATTTACGAGAATACCCAAGCGCTGATTTTGTAAATAGCGCTGCCCGATTCAGTCGGAATGACGATACGGGGGAACGGCATTCCCTTTTGCCACCTTCTGCGTGATGGGTTGAAAACAAATGTGAGGCGAGCGTTTTCCCATACCGTCATCTCGAGCGTAGCCGAGAGATCTTTCTTGCAGACGGGGAAATGGTATATGTGAGGAAATCCGTAGCACCGCCTCAGCAAGACGTCATTTCCCTATCACCGCATGCATGCTGATAAGCATTGTGCAGTAAAGATCCCTCCACTTCGGTCGGGATGACGATACGAGGAAAATGTCTCCTAGTCTCTCAGTCTCCCAGTCTCATCCTGACCAAGCAAAAAAGCCCAGTGAGCCCCGGGGCTCCTGCTCTTTCGAGACGAACCACCAGAACCCACTGCGCTTTTGCATGATTCATGAACATCGAAGGTCGCGCGTATCGCAGACCTTGAGCCCCAAATCAACTGTATGACCTGCCCGCTGGCGCGAGCCGGTTTCCGCCATTACTTATTCTTCTTCTCCAGCAGCAGTGCTTTTCTGGAAAGATTGATACGGCCTTTGTCATCGATCTCCGTGACCTTGACCATGATCTCATCCCCTTCGTGGACGATGTCTTCCGGCTTCTCGACTCTCTGGAGAGCAAGCTGAGAGACATGGACAAGACCTTCCTTGCCCGGCAGGATCTCTACAAAAGCGCCGAA
>JAIJLI010000294.1 GCA_022722495.1 Dialister sp.
TTCCGTTATAACGAAACTCCATTTCGGAGAAGTTACAATCTCAACCAATACCCAAATGTAAAGCTACTCCCTGAACAGTACGCGTTATTGATTCAAGTTTGGCAACATTGGCCGAGATAGGTTTGATTGTCAGCCTTACATCGTACTGTTCAGGGAGTAGCTTTACATTTGGGTATTGGTTGAGATTGTAACTTCTCCGAAATGGAGTTTCGTTATAACGGAAACATACCTCAACTATTCTACTTGTTGAATATCCCCTCAGCTGAGTTGTCAATGTTGTCGGTTTGATAGACTCCGCTTTTACATTCCAATAGACAAAAAGCACAAGAAAAGTAGAAAGACCGCCAACAGCAGCAAATTTCAAATACTTGCCATATTGGGATTTTCGGGAAATGATAAAACAACCGACAGCAACAAGCCATACGACAATCATCAAGAAATCATATACACGGTTGGAGATAAGAAACCCTCTTGAAAGCCATAAAACAGCACCCATAAGCGCGATAATCGCCAATAAAAAATAGTCAATCGACCGTGAACGTATCGACTGATATATCCATTTGCCTATGCCATAAGCAATAGCGATTCCGACTATATAGCGCAGCATGATTTCCATACTCATTTTCCATATTCCTTTTTCAGATATTCACGCAGTTTGGGAGAATCCTTGCCTTCATATATTCGGTTGCGGTCGAACACCGTCCAACTGTCGCCGTCCGGGAATGTCATCTTCTCAAAACTTCCGGGGTCAGCACCTTGAATGATGGAGTCGTTCCAAAACACATGTTTGTCATCTTTCCCATAGTTGAAATCTCCCCCGAAACCTCCCGCGGATACAGGCTGGAAAGTTTCGGGATTTGCCCCGGCAACTAATTTGGAACTCCACCAGACATGCGATTTATCCTTGTACCAGTTGTCGGAAATATGCTCGAAAGTCGCGACATCGGCTTCAGGAAGGATATTAAAATGGGAATCGTAGATATTCGTTCCGTCGGAATACATCAAACTGCCTACTTCGGTGAGTTTGGAATAATCTTTTATTTGGGTTGGAATCCCTTTATTGTAAGCCCTGTGCTTGTCTTGCCCTATATAGAAGTCCACTTCCTTGAACGTCGCAGGATCAGCACCGGGAACCTCCTTGTCCCTGAAAAACACTTTGTGCTTGTCAGCGGCATAGTCTCCTGATTGGAGCGGAATCTCTGCTTCAATCGGGTGGAAAGTCTCGTAATCGATATCTGTAATCACACCTCCTGCAAGGTAGTATCCATTGTATTTGTCTTTTGCCCAATGAGTTTCCCAAGAATCTGAACTGCCTAAGATTTTGAATGTCGATTTATCTCTTACGTTCAATGCTTTCCCATCCCAATAAAAATCGTTGGCATCTTCTGCAAAATAGTAGGAATGCACTTTGAATGTTGCCGGATGCGCCTTTTCTATCAATTCACCGGAAACATATACATGCGTATTGTCTGCTGCATACGATTTGGTAAGCACACGGAACGAGCCGCCATCGGCACCTTTGATAATATCGCCCTCGTAGAATGCGTGTTTCTTGTCTCGACCATAATCATCATTCAGTTTTTCAAAAGTCTTTGGGTCTGCATCAACATGCCTTGAAGTATGACCGCTTCCTTCATTCCACGTATGCCATGTTACCTCCTTACCATCGTTTTTATATCCGACAGAACATGAAACTAGGGTCATCAATACCAAAAGTATTGATGTAATGAATATAGATTTCTTAGGAGTTTGCGAACCTAACTTACTTTGTGCTGTTGCTCCGAATGCTATAAGCAGGGAGCAAAATATTAACATAAATCTCTTCATAGCTACATTTGATTACTTGAATTTCTCCCAATCAAGATTGAAAGAATCGTTGTTTTGTGAAAGCCATATAAGGTATTGTCGGTCTGTTTTGCAAACCTCCTCAATGGACTTTCCCTTGTATTTCCCGAAGCTCATTATATCGTTAGGACCAAGTGTTGGTCTATTCTCCATATGATATTCCAATACCTTATCAACATCGGTATAGAAGTGTTGGGAATCTATAATCGCCCATTTGACATACTGCCAATCTTTAATGATGACCTCTTTCAAAGTCATATCCTTATATTTACCAAAGCCAATCTTGTCATCAAGACCGAGAACCTTAACAGATTCTGTTGTCTTCTCACCTATGATGTCCAACAACATCCATGAGCCACATCCACAACATGGTATTGGTTGCGGTTCGGTATCATCCTTTGTACACCAACTGTGTTCTGGGTCATTCTCATAAGCATCAGCTCTTTCACCATTACGGTAATAAAAACCAAATACATTTCCAAACTTACCACCTCTTCCATGTGGTTCTACTCGTACAACCTCCACATACTGATTACGATACCAGTCTGAAACTCTTCCGTCAGGGAATCTTTGGGCAGTAAAAGGCAATGCTCTACCTATATTGTAGTAAATCTCCGTTAGGTTCTGATGTGGATACTTGCAATTCACCGCATCAACCAACGTTTTCTTTTCTTCTTCTGTCATAGCTTCACTTCTTTAGTTTCTGATATTCCGTCTTGGTCATAATACCTTCTCTGGCTTTATCCATATTATCTGCATCTTTGTAGAAAATCCAATGTATCACAGGTTTTCCGCCATAGGCAGAAGAGTAAGCTTGTTGGAAGTTCCACCCCTTGTCAACCATATAATTTGCTGCATCTACCATGCTGTTAAACTTGATTTCTTCGCCATTTTCATCCACAAATTTCAATTTGCTGCTGAGGTCTCCCCAAATATTATATGAAGCCTTTGTCCCGAAGTCGAAGATTATTTTCAAACCAGAAGAAATGTCTTTCTCAATACCCTTTACCTCGCAATAATAACGATGTTGTGCAAACGCATTGCCAACATTACAAATAAGGCATAAAGCCAATAAATATTTCATAATAGTCTTGCTCATTTCTTTCTTGTTTTATAGTCCTTGTGATACTTTGCTATACACTTGTTGAAAAACTCTTTCATTGATGGCATTCTGGAAGCTCTTGTTGTCAAGTTGTTCTTTCATCTGTATAACTGCATCCTTTGTCGGTTCAAGCAGCACGTCAATGCGGCGCAACACCAACATAGGTAGAATGACCTTCTTGTAATCGCCTTTGTTGAAAGCGTTCACAAGTACATCATTGGCTATGTTCCAGATGAACGAGAACAAAAAGTTATATTGTGACTGTTCCATTATGTCTTGTCTTTTATTTAGTACTACGTTCTTTCGCGTCTGAGATAAGTTCTTTCATATCCACAGACAACAACTGCGCAATTTCAAGAAGTGTGTTAAGGTTGGGTTGAGAACGGTTGCATACATAAGCATTGACCGTACTGAAACTTCTTCCCAACTTCTTTGCAAGCCATGTTTGGCTTATCCCTTTGTCCTCTAAAACAATTCTTATGCGATTTAACTTCATATTTTTATCGTTTTTAT
>JAIJLI010000295.1 GCA_022722495.1 Dialister sp.
GCCTGACGAAGTGTATCCAGCTCTTCTTTGGGGAAATATCCTTTTTCTGCCAGTACGGCATAGAGGGCCGGTGCTGCATGGCCTTTGGAGAGGACCAGACGGTCACGGTCAGCCTTCTTCGGATCTTTGTGATCTACCTTCATTTCATGGAAAAACAGTAAGGTCAGGATGTCCGCGGCGGAAAGAGAACCACCCGTATGGCCGGAGTTGGCTTTGGTGATCATTTTCAAAATGTCGATGCGTACATCTTTTGCCTTGCTTTTGAGAGCAGTAAGCTCTTCTGCTGTCAGCTGACTCATTTGTTTTCCTCCTTGTGATTCACTAAAGATTTCAATATTTTTGCATTCTCACAAGCCTGTTTTCTCAGCTCGTCGACCTGCTTCCATTCTTCTGGCGAAGCCGGCGCATCCAGGAAACGGCAAGTATCCTTGTACAATGTTTCTGCATCCATATGATGAATCGAGCAGGATGCTTTTCTATGAATCAGTGCTAAGAAATTATCAATTTTCGGATCATAAGAGATACCCAGAAAAGGGACATGCATCAAAGCAGAGAAGATCATGGAATGCAGCCGCATACCCACGACGACATCCATATTTCCCATGAGTGAAATGAGCTCTTCGATGCTGTAGGCTTCCTTTAGCACATGGATCCTGTCGCTCTCTTCGATCTCTGCTTCCGCGGCGCACTTGTCTTCCGGAAACTGCATCGGAATCAGGACGACCAAGCAGTCCTTCTCTCGAGTGAGACGCTCGATATAAGCACGAAGCGGCTTCATCCAGCGAGAAGTATTCGCCCAGCTGCGGATGGCGATACCGACCCGTTTCTTTGCGGGATCCACATGATTCCTTGTGAGGATTTCCTTCCCTTTCTCCAAAGAAACAGGCTCCAGAGAAAGTACGGCATCCGCCGTCGTATAGATGGTGCGATGTACCCCGAGTCTCTGAAGAAATCCCTTCGACTCACTGTCACGCACCGTGATGGCATCCACATGGTTTAATACATGCTTCAGTATAATACGGATGATGCGGTAACGCACAGGGCCGATCCCCTGCGAATAGAGGAAAACCTGTTTCCGGAAAAGCACGCCAAAAATAATGATGGTGAGATAATAAATCATACTTTTCCAGCTGGTCACATCCTGCAGCAGGCTCCCGCCGCCACTGATCAGCAGATCCGCCCGAAAAAGAGACGATAGGATCGGCAGGATGCCGAAGCGGGGCACAGCCTTCACTCCGAATGTTTTTGCCGTATCCGAAGGATTTCCTGAAATCACGGTGATCGAGGGCGCGTCGAAGGTCTTCCGAAGCGCTTGCAGTATGGCAAGCAGCATCGCTTCATCCCCGGCATTATGAAATCCATAATAACCGGAGATCACAATATTATACTTTGCCATATCGTTCTCCAAAGAACTTCGTCAGACGGACAAGGATCATGACAGCAAGAAGTGCGCCCACCATAGAGAGCGTACCGGCGGCTAGACCATCCAGTCCACGAATAAAGCTAAGAATAAACGGACTCCTCATGTGTGCGAAAGTTTCCACCATAGACCCCTGCCCGATCGTCACAGCAACGATCAGGAAATAGTGCAGGAGCTGCGGCCATTTCCGATAGAGCGCAGCAAGAGAGACAAGCACAGCAGGATGTCCGAAGAGGAATTCTTTCTCTCTGGGGCGTGCATACATCACATCTTCGAGGAAACGGCGAAGCGCGATCTCAAACTGCGGGACAGGAGCCCCATTGTTACCACTGCGTCCAATAAAGACAAAGCCGACAATGGCCAGAATGCCAAGCCCGGCAAGAAGTCCCAGACGAATCTGGATCGAGCAGAATTTCTTGACAAAAGAAACAAAATCCTTATCAGATGTCACAGTTTTTCCAAAGAATGGGAATTTCTGGATGTAGACAACGGAAATCAGAACCAGCGGCAACACAAAAGTCGCTTTGACGCCACGGAAATATTCCATTTCCAAAAAGAAACGGATATCACTCAGAAGACCACTGACAAAGCAGGCTCCGATCAGGGAAAGAATCCCGCACCCCCAAAGGATCATGACTGATTCGCCCAAAAGACGTCCCCAGCCGACCGCCGAGAAAGCCGTATCTTTCTTTTTTAAGCAATACTGAAGGAAGAGCGACACCACAACAACAGGCGTACAGACCGCCGCACCAAGCGCCAGAAGCTGCAGAAGGATATTCACATGAAGGAGCCAGTAAAGCGCTTCTGCCCCGATGAGCCCCGCCGCTTCTATTGCCATTCCGTGCCGAGAAAGCTGAGGAATGAGCAAAAGCAAGGTCAGCACGATAAGAGATACCGCGCCTGCCATAGCTACAGCGCGAAGCGGTTTCTCCGGGAAATAGGCATCCATCACAGAAGCTTTACCGACAGAGAAGCCATGATTTTCCAAACGGTCTCTGACGCCGGCGATGTATGCTGCATTCGTCTCAGAGAGTGTTTTCCCATCCAGTGCAAACTTATAGGATGGGAAAAGATTCATACGGATATTTCTTTCAATATCCGAAATATAGAATCGAGCCGCTGCTTCTTTCTGATTCAGCTTGATCAGCTCATCCTTGGACATCGCATAGAGACGCACCAGATGGTAATCCGAATGACGCGCCATATCCAGCAGCCCTGCCTGTGGTTCAAAGCCGAGCTGACTCTGCGCTTCGATCATGACGATCGGGAGGCGACGCTGATTGAGCCCCTGAGAGACTTCTTTCTGATATTCCTTGTAGCCGAAAACTTCCTTTCCCTGGAAAATGACACCACTGACTTTATCTGAAGCATCGACCGCGTGAAAAAAATCATCAATGAAGGCCTTGGGCGCATGCGCCACATTAGCCGGACGAAGGACGACATAAAAGCCATGCGATCCGGCGCGTTTGACCGTATTTGTGAAAATGCCAAGCGGCATCGTCATGAATTTATTATAGACGCCAGAGACTTCAAGAGCTTCTACCCCATTTTCTGAAATCGCCTTGACCTCATCCTTGCTGTAAAGAAGCGAGAGATGGTCAGCCATTTCCTTAAAATAGGCGCCTCCATCCGCTGTGTCTACCGGCTGGATATAAATCCTATCCGGCAGAATGCCCGAGATCTCCGGATGCCGCATCTGAAATTCATAACCACGATATACACGAATGAAATTGTGATTCACGAGCTTTTCCGGGGTTTCATCATAGACCGCAAGCGAAGTCACACCGTTTTTACGATACAACTCAAAAAGCGCATCTGTGGTGGTTCTCTCGACAGCTGCACTATCCAGAATATTGTCATAATCGTAGACCATTTCAACGGTCTGGGCAGCCGCTTCTACATGGTAACGCTGCCAGGAAATCCAGGCTCCCGCCATGGCTCCGATCAGAATCAGAACGGCCAGCAGCTTGAAGACGGTCTGTTGTAAACCTTTCATTCTATCCATCCTTTTACTTTGCTTTGGTGTTGAATTTGTTCT
>JAIJLI010000296.1 GCA_022722495.1 Dialister sp.
CCGCGTGACAGATCACCGCATCAATATGAGTATTTACCAGCTCGATGATTTCATGAATGGGAACATGGACGCGATCCTTGACCGGCTGATGGAAGAGGATCTGGCGCGCCGCATGAAAGAAGGGGAAGCGAATGGCCGCTAATACGCTCTGGACGATCCAGCGCCTGCTCGCATGGACGACGCAGTATTTCCAGAATCACGAGATCGAGTCTCCGCGTCTGGACGCAGAGCTCTTGCTTGCGAAGGTTCTTCACAAGCAGCGGATCTTCCTCTATACGGATTTCGAAGAAATCGTGAATCCGGAGGAGCTTGCACTTTTCAAGTCTTTCATACAAAAGCGTGTGAAGGGAATTTCCACGGCGGCTATCATTGGCGAGAAAGAATTCATGGGACTCACATTTCATGTGAATGAGGATGTCCTGATTCCTCGCCCGGACACGGAGACATGGCTGGAAAAGGTCATCCAATACCATAGAAATGACGGCGCGATCGAAGTCGCGGACCTCGGGACAGGGAGCGGGGCGATCCTCCTCTCTTTCCTGTATTATTGCAAGGAAGCGAAGGGGGTTGGCGTCGATATTTCTGAAAAAGCCCTCGCTGTCGCAAAAGAAAATGGGAAAGAGCTTGCGATGGAGGAACGCGCGGCGTGGACACTCGGGGACTATATCGATGCGCTGCCTGAGGGGGTGCTGTATGATGGCATCCTTTCAAATCCTCCCTACATTCCTCGTTCCGATATTGCCCATCTTCAGGAGGAAGTGAAGCATGAGCCGATGCTTGCGCTCGATGGGGGAGAGGATGGTCTCGTTTTCTACCGCCGCCTCGCTGAGAAGGCAGCCGCACATCTGAAGGAGGGTGGTTTCCTTGCCATGGAATTCGGCATTCGCCAGTGGGAAAAGATTCTTTCGCTTTTGAAGGAAACGGGCGAGTTTGAGGATTTCGAAGTCATCAAAGACTACGGTGATATCGAGCGCGCGATCTATTGCAGAAAGAAGAAGCAGCATGACTGAAAAAGTAGAAGTCAATGACATATATTATAAGGATAAAGTAAAGGCGCTCGGCCGCATCATTCGTGAGGGCGGTCTTGTGGCTTTTCCGACGGAGACGGTCTATGGTCTTGGAGGAAATGCGCTCGATGCGGGTGCGGCGAAAAAGATCTACGCTGCGAAGGGCCGTCCCTCAGATAATCCGCTCATCGTCCATGTGGCGGATCCCTCTGAAGTGGAGAAGTACGCAGCCGAGGTCAGCCCGCTCGCAAGGCGGCTGATGGATACCTTCTGGCCGGGGCCTTTGACTATTGTTTTTCCGAAGAAGGATTGCATCCCGAGGGAAACATCCGGGGGACTCTCCACTATCGCCATCCGCTGCCCAAGGAGTGAGGCGACACGCGCCCTCATCCGTGCAGCCGGTGTCCCCATCGCAGGTCCGAGTGCGAATATTTCCACACGTCCGAGCCCGACGACCGCGGACGATGTGCTGCATGATATGAATGGACGCATCGCCGCCGTCATCGATGGCGGCCCCTGTCAGATCGGTCTCGAGTCCACCGTGGTGGGCATCGAAGGGGACGAGATCGTCATCTACCGTCCCGGCGGCACGACGAAAGAAGCACTCTCTGCCATCGCGCCGACGACGGTAGACAGCGCACTCGCCAAAGACGGCGCGCATCCGAAGGCACCCGGCATGAAGTACCGCCACTATGCGCCTTCTGCGCCGCTCACCGTGTATACGGGAGAGGCGGGGAAGGTGGCAGAGGAAATCTTCTCCTTTGCGGAAAAGACGGATAAGAAGTATGGATTCTTCGTCAGTGAAGAAACGGCTCGTCTTCTCCCCAAGGGACTTCCTGTTTTCGTCTGGGGACATCGGGAGGATAAAGAGAGCTTCGCGCACAACCTCTTCTCCGGCCTTCTCTATTTCAATCGCCACCCCGTCGATGCCATCATTGGCGAGGGCACGGATACCGCGGGACTCGGTCTCGCGATCATGAACCGCCTCACCAAGGCGTCGGGGTATCATATCGTGGTGGAGAAGCGGTGAGAAGCCGCCACTACAACCTTGAAGTTTGAAAGCAGGAATGAGTGGCTAGGGATTAGGGATTGGGGATTGGGAATTAGGAGTGACTAGTGACTAGTGACTGGTGACTGGTGACTGGTGACTAAATACTATCTTCGGGCACCACCATTTCGCATTTCTCATTTCTAATTTCTCATTCAAGCGAGGCTTTCAAACGCAATCAAAGGGTGCCCCGCCCCATGGGCTAACCCTGAACTCTTTTTCTAAAAGGAACAGCTCGCCAGCTGCCGAGCTGTTCCTTTTTATGTGCCGCTGTTGTATACTGAAATGGTACAGTATTCCTATTTTCCAAGGAGGGCGAAGATTATGAAAATTGCTATGGCGAGTGATCACGGCGGATTTGCACTCAAGGCTTCTCTTATGAAGCATCTGGACGAAGAGAAGATCGAATACATAGATTGCGGGACATACTCGGAAGAGTCCTGTGATTATCCGGATTTTGCAGAGAAGGCTTGCAAGCTGGTGCAGCAGGGTGAGGCGACATATGCGATCCTCGTCTGCGGGACAGGCATCGGCATGTGCATCGCTGCGAACAAGATGAAGGGTATCCGTGCAGCGCTCTGCGGCGATACCTTCTCCGCACATTTCACCCGTGCGCACAATGATGCGAATGTCATGACGCTTGGCGCGCGTGTTGTCGGATCGGGGCTTGCGGAATTCATCATGGACGAATTTTTAAAGACTCCGTTCGAAGGTGGCCGCCATGCCAGAAGAATTGCAAAAATCGCTGCGATCGAAGAGGTGCAATAATGTTTGAAGACTTACAGGCACAGGCAGTGAAAGCTTTCCGTGAGCTTTGCGAAATTTCCCATTTCAGAAAAGGGAGCCTCATCGTCATCGGTGGCTCGTCGAGTGAGATCCGCGGCGGACACATCGGCAAGGATAGCTCCTATGAAGTCGGTACGGCTGTCGTGACGGCTCTGATGGAAGAGGCAGAGAAGGAGGGACTTGCTCTGGCTTTCCAGTGCTGCGAGCATCTGAATCGGGCGCTCATCATGGAGCGCAGCGAAGCAGAGAAGCGCGGCTATGAGGAAGTGACGGTCGTCCCGTGGCTGCATGCCGGCGGCGCCTTCTCGACGAATGCTTTCTATCATTTCAAGGACCCGGTCGCCGTGATGGAGATCAAGGCTGACGGGGGACTCGATATCGGACTTACGATGATCGGGATGCACTTGAAGCGCGTGGCTGTCCCTGTCCGTCTGGTGAATCATCATATCGGGGCGGCCCTTGTGGCAGCTGCCCGCACCCGCCCGCCGCTCATTGGCGGAGAGAGAGCGCACTATGTGAGGGAAAATGACAAGTGAGAAGTGATGAGTGACTGGTGACTTGACTGCTGCTTTCGGGCATCGCCATTATTTATACTCCGCGGCGCTTCCCTATGAT
>JAIJLI010000297.1 GCA_022722495.1 Dialister sp.
CTCGCTTGAATGAGAAATTAGAAATGAGAAATGCGAAATGGTGGTGCGGCGCATAAAAATCAGAAGCGCCGCGAAGTATAAATGGTGGCGATGCCCGCTTGAGACATTAGACGCCAGATGTCAGATCTCTGATGTCTGATATCTCCGTCTCCTTAAATACTTCTTTCGGGCATCGCCCCATAAATATTCGCAGCGAAGCTGCCACCACAACCCTGAACCTACCAACCTGAACCCTACCCCCTCGTTTTCGCAAAACGAATGACTTGACTCAAAGAATATAACAATGATTTCCCAAGCGCCTATGGCGCTTTTTCCATGCGAGGTGCGTATGCCGATTGCACTGATGTATCGCTGGGCGATCTTCGTCCTCCTGATCGTGGGACTGATCCTTCTCATGAAGCACAAGGTGCTGACGCCCTTTGTATTCTGGTCGAGGATCCAGTACTACACCTTTTCCACCTTCACCCTCTTCGTCTTCTGGCTGGGCGCGACGCTTTTTCAGGTGGACATCCCCTTCCTGTACTCGGCGGACTGCCGCTTCGGCGTGGCAGCGAGCCTTGCGACCCTCTCGCTCATGTACCATCTGATCGTCCGTCCGGGCGCGATCCGGACGCACCGACTGAATGATATCAGCTACGAGCACTTCTCATTTTACAATTACATTTTCCACTACTTCATCCCAATCCTCATGACCGTCGACTATATTTTCTTTGTCGACAAGAGGGACATGCACTGGTACACCATGTTCACCTGGATGATCTATCCTGCGCTCTACGTGCCCTTCGTCTATCTGCGGGCGTGGCTCACCATCGTGACGCACGGGACGAGTCATCTGTATCCGTACACCTTCATGGATCCCACGATGCACGGCTTCTTCTCCATCGCCAAAGAGGTGCTGAAGGTCGGTTTCCGCTTCTTCGTCATCGGCATCTTCGTCTACGCCGTGGGCATGGGGCTGTGGCATCTTGGCATTCCGCCGCTCTCGTGGACGTATAACGGGTAAATGATAAGTGAGGAATTAGGAGTGAGGAGTGAGGAGTGGAGGAAGGGGCGCACAATTCATAGAGCGCCCCAATCCCCCCCTTTTTTTATTATTATTATAAAACTTCGCGGCGCTTCCAAATTTTTTGCGCCGCACCTTCACTCCTAACTCCTCATTCCTAACTCCTAACTTTATTCGGGTGTTGACTTAAATACCCTTTACGCCCAATCCCTAGCTACTCCCTCTCATTCATGGTATAATGGATTCACCATTTTCATTCATTGCTTTTGCTGGAGGCTTCCTATTTCATGGCAAAGACAGACGCAGCATCGACCAAAGATTTCGTCGATCATTCCTATTTCTACAAACCATATTCCATCGCGGCAGCCATCGGCTTCATTCTCTGGGCTGCCTATGTCTGCTGGACAGGCTACTGGGGCATCATGAAAGGCCGCCTGCCTGTGATCGATATCGGTATGCAGCTTGCGATCCTCTGGTGGCTTTTGGATACCGTCCGCACGAAGACCGTCTATCGGCTCGAGAAGGACCGGCTCTACATGCTGAAAACGGGGCTTTGGAGGAAGCAGGAGCTCTCCATCGCCTATGATGACATCTTCGGCGTGCATCATTTCAAAAACCAGCTCATGAAGCCGGTGACCTATCGCTACACCTATCATCAGTATGCGAAGATGGATAACCGTCCCATCTGGTCGCTTCTCTATGATATCGGCAGCACCCAGAAGGTCGGTCGTGTCCTTATGAAAGCCTCCGAAGACTTTTGGAAGGAATTTGAAAAGCGCATGCCGGGCCAGATCCGCATCCCGCAGGAAGAGGTCGTGGCGCTCACCTACAAGTCGATCGAAAAGAAACTGCGTGAACAGGGCTACTTCAAAGACCATCCGGAGATGGACTTCGAAGAAGGCATCAAGCAGCTCCGTCAGAAGGGCACGGAAATGGGCGGTCGTGACGACGAGCTGACCGGCGAAGATTTCCACGGAGAAAAAGTGGAAATGAAAAACGGCACACGTACAGATACCATCGAAGCCGCGAAACGCCGCATGGAAAAGAAATAACGGATAACGAGCACCCCCCCCCGAGAGCGGGGGTGCTTTTTTGTTGGAAAAACGGATGCGAGGTTAGCTCCTGGGGCGGGGCGTCCTTTGATTGGGGATGAAAGCTCTGTTCGATCGAGAAATTGGAATGAGGAATGAAGGTAGCGGTTTCGCCGTGAGTATATATGGGGCGATGCCCGAAGGTGGTATGTAGTTGCCAGTCACTAGTCACCAGTCACGCGAGACTTCCACCCCCTAGCGGCTCATCCCTGATTTCCTCCTTCTTTTCTCTATCAAATTTATTTATACCGCACAATAAAAAAAGAGGGAAAAACACGATTTTATCGAACTATATAGTGGGCGATGAAAGAATAAGTGCGGATATACCGAAAAAAGAGGCTGGACTTTTATTTATTTCATAAAAATAAATAATGCAAAAGAAGCGCAAAAGGCAGATAGTATCGGGATACATTAGACCCTGTGTTCCAAAAACACACGATAGATATCTATCCATAAAAAGGGAGAGGGGAAGAGAAAAGAGGAGAAATTGTGAAGAATCATAGCATATATACCTAAAAACATCGTTATATACTATGTATTTTTGAAAAATGAGAGGCTGCGGGCTACAATAATGACAGGTGCTTGAGAGCATGATCTCTCAAATGTGAGCCCGCCCCAGGGGCTGTTGCAAAGGAGGATAGCGGTTGGTTTGGGAAACTCGTTTCGGAAATGAACGAATTCGCTGAAAACAGCACTAATCATTTTCCTTTTACAATTGCATAGTGAATTCATATTCATCTCCGAATATCCTGTGAAGAATTCTAACCGCACCACCAGAGTTTTTTACAAAGCAAAACATAGGAAGGTGAAAATTATGGATCCAGCTATTATCACGCTGTGCGTCCTGGCTGTAGCAGCATTTCTCTTCATCACTGAACTGATTCCGCTGGCTGTTACCGCTATGGCAGCATGTACCATGCTTGGGATTCTCGGCGTACTCCCGTCTAAAGCAGTATATGCAGGTCTTTCCAACTCCACCGTCGTTCTCTTCGGCGGTATGTTCGTCATCGGCGCTGCTATGTTTAAAACCGGCCTTGCTGAAGCCATCGGCATTGCCGTCGTTAAAAAAGCAGGCACCAATGAAATCCCGCTGATGGCAGCTATCATGATCGTTACCATCGTGCTGTCCTCTGTATCCTCCAACACAGGTACAGTCGCATGCCTGATGCCGGTCATCATCGGTATCTGCCAGGCAGCAAAGATCCCTGCTTCCAAGGAACTGATGCCACTGGCTATCGCCGCTAACGTCGGCGGTACCATCACCATGATCGGTACCCCGCCAAACGTTATCGTTACCGGCGCTCTGACCACGGCTGGTCTTCCGACCTTCGGATTCTTCGAATTCGCGGCTATC
>JAIJLI010000298.1 GCA_022722495.1 Dialister sp.
TTAGCCTTTGATGCAAGTTACAAACCATTCAAACAACATAAGAAAGATGAAAGAAGAAATGTTAGAAGCCATCTACGGCACAGTTGAGAGATTGGAGCAGAAAGTCGATGAACTTTCTGCTTCACCAAAGTACGCAGGAGCGGAAACCGTTCCTGCAAGTAATGACACAACCAAGTTGGAGAAATTAATCATTACTATGTTTGGCAAGGAAGAGGAAGTCATTGGTAAAATATCCAAATTAAGAGATGCCATTGTTGTTTTTGTTGACCTTATCAAGGTAGAACTTAGCAAAAATGAGCAGCGAAGCAAGTTCTTTGTTGATGCAGTCAAGCAGATGAGACAAGAGAATGATGTTTCCTCGAAGGCATTGCAGGACAAACTTGAAGTGTTGAACAATTCACCTCAAAAGAAAGTTGTAACCCATCGCTTTGAGCCTACTTCAAAGTATGTTCTTCTTTTCATTGGAGGCTTGGTCCTATCTCTTGTTATCTCCATTTGGGGCAACCTCAACCAATGGCGAGCGCATCAAGATTGGGAGGAGGCTGACTTGAAATATCGTGCTTTGAAGATGGTTCTTCCATCTAACGATCCAAATGTTCGATACATCGAAAAGAACTTTTCTGTATGCCCAAATAAAGAAGTTATTGAGAAAGTGAGAACTCATGTAAATATTTACGAGGACTCAATTCGCTATCATAACGAAATGATACAGATGGCAGCAATTAAAGATAGCATTGCTAATAGCCTATTTAAAGAGGTGAATGAAATTAAAAAGAAAATTAATCAGAAATAATAGATAACGACCATCTGGTACAAGCGCATTCTTCGCTTCGAATCGGGTAGGAGGTAAATGCTAATCATAAAAGGCAGTTGCTTCCTATTTTCACATTTACCGACCTCCCACACCATGCTTATTAGGGACTTGCACCCATTAGATAAGCTCATGCCGAGCAATCGAGTAGGAGGAAAACGAAGCAGTTTTCTTCCTACTCGATTCACTTGTTGCGTCTGTTTTTTGAATCCATACCTTTAGAGAAAGCACGAAGTTGTTGCTTCCCAAGGAGGACATGAAGTGGTGATGAACGGAGAATAACACTATTCACTCTCTCTCGGAGGGTGTGACAGAAGTTCTTTTTGTACAAACACTCCTTTCTCGAACTTCCATTTTCCAAACTCATAATCAACGGCAGAACCACGGCTGAAAGATTCAATAATCTTTTCTTTTTCGTTAAGCGTAGGATTAGGAATATCATGGAATGAAGGAACAAACAAGAACTTCTGCTTGACTTCATTCCAGACATAAGCATCCCAATATTCCACACCTTGATTTCCGAATTGTCCCAAATATACCAACAGATCTTTATTGCCATCAAACGTCACATCAGCCATCAGACAGCTATCCTTCCGGCCACCATTTGGGTCAAAAGTATCGTACTTTGGATAAGAGAAAGGTATAATTTGTACAGTTTTCTCCCCTCGCATAATAAATACTTCAAAATCGAAATCCTTGGACTTGGGAGATTGTGTTCTTATAACAGCGTTAAGCGTATCTTCCGATGCAATATCTTGCTTGGTAAAGATCTTGCCCGAAATCACGCTATCGGTGTCAATAGACATGCTGTCTTTGGTAGGTTTTCCCTGCCCCACCTTACTTTCCTTGCAACCGAAGATCAACATCAAAGAAAGTATTACTAATGTACTATTGATAATTCTTTTCATTTTTGATCATTTCATTGCGTTATTTTTTATTATTGTATGCAAAGGTAGTGCTTTTAGCCTTTAAGCCACTATTACACAACCCCTTTTTGGGGAAAGAACGTAAAAACAATAGTTTTATTGCTGTGATTGTAGTTTTATTAACATAAAGCTCTAAAGCAGCCAAAGGAGGACAAGAGCAAGGAAGCCGTGGAGACCAACAAGGACATCGAGCAGTTGTTGCTTTCCATCCAAAAGGCTTTCGATATGCTTGTGGAATAGAGTACGGACTTACCTATTCCTACCATTCGTGACGACACTCATTCGCCAGCCTCATTACGCTGGAGGCAGGTGTGCCGATAAGCTTGAAGAATATACGGCAGTTTTGGGAAATAGAGTTAGCTTGGATTCTATTACTGGAACATATTACGGTGTGTTACCGCCGAATGTTGAAATAACACTCACGTTAAATGCTGATGGTACCTACTTGTTGATACAGACATTCAAAGAAAAGCAGAACGAGCAGGAAAAGTTAAGAGGCACTTTCCAAGTGCTTGACGGTAATATATTGATGCTTGTACATCCTTCAAGTGGTGACAATATATTCTATAAGGTGAGGGATGACAATAGTATTATTATGACGGATTCGTTTGGCAATGAACCAGAAGGTGAAACCGCCAGGTTCTATGTGTTGAAAAAGAGAAAGTAAAAAACAACGTTACAAATAAAAAACCGTGGATAGGTTAATTTCTTATCCACGGATTTCTATTAATAGGAAGTAAAAATTTAAACACAGCTAATCTCAACTATCTAATAATAGTGGGAGTCAATAAACTGCTTTTTTGAGAAAAATCTCTCTCTTTGTATTTTTTTATTTCACATCCTTCTTTTATTAAAATACTATCACCACTAAACAAAATAGCTTCATTAAATGAGCTCATATTTAAATTAGAACGCATACAATGAAGCACATGTTTTTTTAAATCATACCAATAGTAGTATCCTTCTTTGAAAAAAATAGCTCCATCGATATCCGATGACACATCTCTGCTTGTTGTATATTTATGAGTTATAATTTTATTAAATCGCTTATCTAAATATGACAATGTTATATACCTGTAGCTTGAAGAACCCGTAAGGAAAAATACATAATCAGTGCCAAATAAAATTTTTGGTATAGACTGTTGCTTTGTCTTGCTATTTAAATAGTAATCAAGAGTATCAATATAATTTGTAATACTTACCTGAAGTGAATAGGAGTTATCTTCTGCAGGTACAAGTTTAACAAATATGCCATTTTTTGCAAATACACTCTTAAATCCTACCTTATTGATGACATCAATGCTTATATTTGTTTCTTTGGCTACCTTATTAGAATCAGAACACCCTAATATCAGTAACAGCAATATTATCATAACACCTCGGTAAAAAAATACCGAAGCGTTAACTATTAAAGATATAAATATAATTACAAACCTCTTCATTTTGGATTCTTTATATAAAGTTTAAATGTTGTCTATCAGATATATCCTCTTGTCATCAATTTGTATGTCAATATTCCAATAATCTCAACACTTATAATAACAAAATTAAGCCCCAAAGAAATAAAAATCTTCTTACTGGTAACCCTAACATTCAATAGTATTCTCTTTATAATTACATAAAGCAACATTATTAAAGACATTAAGAATGAAGTTATAACAAACGAAATACATCCTTTAATGAAAATGACAC
>JAIJLI010000299.1 GCA_022722495.1 Dialister sp.
GGCGGACAAGTGAGCTACAGGCCCTTGAGATGTAACTCACATGGGGTTCAGATGTATCACATCTCAATTCACAATAAAATACGATGTGCCGTAAAAGCGCAACTTCTACTCTTGATGAATGGAAGATGCGCTTTTTACATTTGACAACAAGTTATAGATTGACAAGAGTACGCATACACGATAAACTTTATATAGTATCATGTAAATCAGAAGGAGGCCAAACCATGAGCGTCAAGTATACTACCCCTGCCCAGCACAAGAGCAACCTCCGCAATGTGTATGGAACCTTTGCCATTGAGGGCATGACCATCAGCAAAGATACACGCAGCAACCTTGACCGCATTGGCAGCGGTCAGGCCAGCTATCAGCAGGTCGTGAATGAACTGCGCGCAAAGTACGCGAAGAAGGGCTGATTATGTTCACGAAGTATGATGTCTACACCACAGTGCAGTCCATGTACTGCTATTTCCCCTTGCGCTTTTGCTGGAAAACAGGTATAATATTCTCTGGATAAAAGGGAGTAAGGGGCGTACTTTAGTTGAAAAACGGGTGCGCTGTGCTGCAGCGACACCCCCGGTAGAAATGCCCGATGCAGTACCGGATGCTTGAGACTTTTATCACATTTTCCCGTTTTGGGCTGGATGTGATAAAGGTCTTTTTTTGTGCCTCTGCCGCTATTATTAAAAAGGAGAGATATTATGCTGATCCCTGTTCTGTTATTTATCGTGGGTCTGCTGTGCCTGATCAAGGGCGGCGACTGGTTTGTGGACGGTGCCACCGGCATCGCCCGCCGCTTCCATGTGCCGGAGCTGCTCATCGGTGCCACGGTGGTGTCCATCGGTACCACCCTGCCGGAGGTCATGGTGTCCACCACCTCTGCCCTCACCGGTCACGGCGAGATCGCCTACGGCAACGCCATCGGCTCGGTCATCTGCAACGCTGCACTGATCGCCGCCATCACCATTGCGGTGCGCCCGGGCAAGGTTGACTCCAAGAGCCTGCGCACCCCGGTGGCCTTCTTCTTTGTGGCTGCCGCTTTCTATGCCGGTGTGGCCTACACCACCGGCTCCTTCACTCGCCCGGTGGGCCTGATCCTGCTGGGCATGTTCGTGGCTTACATCGTGTGCAACGTGCTAGCTATGAAAAATACCCCCGCCCCGGAAGAGGAAGAGCAGGCTGAGGAAGGCTCCTTTGCCAAGGAGTTGGGGCTGCTGGCCATCGGCGCAGTGCTCATTGCTGTGGGCGCTGACCTGCTGGTGGACAACGGCACCCTCATCGCACAGGCGCTGGGCGTGCCGGAGTCGGTCATTGCGCTGACCTTTGTGGCACTGGGCACCTCGCTGCCGGAGCTGGTCACCGCCATCACCTCGCTGGCCAAGGGTCACGGCGCGCTGTCGCTGGGCAACGTCATCGGTGCAAACGTGTTCAATCTGGTGCTGGTCAGCGGCGTGTCTGTCACGCTGGCACCCTTCAGCATCCCGCAGAACTCCACCATCGCAGGCATGAACGCCTCGCTGGTGATGGATATCCCGGTCATGTTTGCCGTGATGCTGCTGCTCACCCTGCCCGCTTTGATCAAGGGCAAGCTGAGCCGCCCGCAGGGCATTGCACTGCTGTGCATCTATGCCGCCTTCTGCGCCGTGCAGTTCAGCATCTGATCTGTTGTAAACGTAAAATATTTAAGGCTGCTGCACAGGGTTTTGTGCAGCAGCCTTTTTATGTGGGATAATTTTTAATGCGCTCCGCGACATCTTCCCCCGGAGCGGGTGGAAGTCTTTCCTCAAAGGGAGAGCCAAGAGCACTGCCGAAAGTCTCCTCATGATGCCTAATACTTTAGCAATGGGCTTTAAACCTTGGCTATCCCTTCAGGGGAGCTGGCACGGGAGAGCCTAAGAGAGCGAGGCAAAACCCTGACGGCTTTGCCTGAGAGGGTAAAAAAGTGGGTCAGAAGCGCCCACAGGCGTTTCTGACCCACAAATAGAACGATATTTTTGTTTTACAGCTGGCAGGCGGTATCGTAGCCGGTGCGGATAGCGTTGGAGATATCCGCAGCCTTGCCGGCGGCATCGCCAATGGAATACACCGGGATGCTGGCAGCTTCCAGCGCAGCAGCGTCAAATTCGTTGGAGCGTGCGCCCATAGCCAGCACGATGTAATCGCAGGGAATGGTCACCTCTGCGCCGTCCTTGTTCTCGCAGACGACGGCGTCCATGCGGAACTCCTTGACCTTGTGGCTGGGGTACTGCTCCACGCCGTAGGTCTTATAGTTTTCCAGCAGGGTGGGCAGAATGGTGGTGCTCTCGCCTGCGGCGATCTTGTCCATCATCTCGATAACGGACACCTTGCAGCCGCGGGCAGCCAGATACTCTGCGGTCTCGCAGCCCACCATGCCGCCGCCGATGACGGCAACCGTGCCGTACACCTGCTGCTCACCGGCCAGAACCTTCCATGCATCGGCCACGTTCACGCTGTCGATGCCGGGGATGCGGGGTGCGGCGCTGTGTGCGCCTACAGCGTTGATGACGGCCTCGAAACCGGCATCCTTCAACTGCTCTGCGGTGCGGGTCTGACCCATGCACAGGTGCACACCGGCGTTGCAGACCGCGTGGATCAGGTCCTGTGCGGCGCGGCGCATCTCCTCCTTGCGGGGAGGTACACAGGCAATATTCAGCTGGCCGCCCAGAGTGGTGGTCTTTTCAAACAGGGTCACGTCATGGCCGCGCAGCGCTGCCACACGGGCGGCTTCCAGACCGGCAGGGCCGCCGCCGAGGACGGCGATCTTCTTTTTCTGCGCTGCGGGCTGGATGCTGCGGGTGTTCTCGTAGCCGTTCTCCGCGTTCAGCACGCAGGAGAGGAACTGACGGTTCTGGATAGCATCGGTGCAGCCCTTGTTGCAGCTGATGCAGCGGCGGATATCACAGGCCTTCCCGGCAGCGATCTTGGTGCCCCAGTCGGGGTCTGCCAGCAGCGGGCGACCCATGGCAACCATGTCGGCCATGCCGCTCTCGATGACACGCGCAGCCATTTCGGCATCCACGATACGACCTACGGCGCTGACCGGCACATTGACGGCCTTTTTGATGTCCCCGGCGATTTTGACGAAGAAGCCGTAGGGCTGTACGCCCATGGGAGGAATGGTGTCGGCCATGTTGCCGGTGTGGTTGGCCTGCGCAACGTGGAGCATATCCACGCCGTCCTCTACCAGCCACTGGGCAAACTGCACGGCGTCGGCTTCGTCAATGCCGCCCTTGCCGCGCTGCGGGGTGACGATGGACAGCTTGTAGTCGATGACCATATCCGGCACAGCCTTGCGGATGGCGCGGGTCAGCATGCGGGCAAAGCGGACGCGGTTCTCCAGACTGCCGCCGAACTTATCGGTGCGGTGGTTCATGCGGGTGGAGCACAGGCAACCGT
>JAIJLI010000300.1 GCA_022722495.1 Dialister sp.
GGGGGGGGTAGCTTAATTCAAGCTGCCGAAAGTTATACACTGGACGGTATCATCGTAACAGGAGATAAGGAATATGATCGATTCGGGAATGTGATTACTGAACAGTCTTATTATCGAACTGGGGGCGATGTGGATGTAATCACGAGCCAGACGTTAGAAAAGAGACATTATGAGCAGTTAGGAGATGCATTGAAATCTGTGCCAGGCGTGCAAGTACAGTCTCCTGGAGGATATAGAGGTGGGGAATATGGCTATACCCAGACACATAGCATCGTAACCATCAATGGGGATTCCAGAGTTGTTGTAATGATTGATGGACGGCGAATGGATAATAAAGCAGGGGGAGTCGTTGCAGGCAATTCAGGCTCTGGATCCAAAGCCATGGTCGATATTAACCAGATTACCAGTATGGATAATATTGATAAAATTGAAGTCATTAAAGGGCCAGGGGCATCCGTGTATGGGGCAGATGCCACAGGCGGTGTTATTAACATTATCACGAAAAAGGGGACTCAAAAAACATCAGGAAGTGTAGATTTTTCAGCAGGCTCATGGAAACGATATAACTACGGATTCTCTCTATCTGGCAGTAACACAGATGGAAAGCTGAAATATTTCATGTCCGGACGCAGAGAAATGAGTGGAGATTCACACTATAAAGATGGACTGACTGGAGAGAATCATACCTGGGAACAGACAGGGTATAGAGATGATTCTTTTAATGCCCGCGTTGATTATGATTTCAATGATACCCATAAGTTGACCGTGGCTTATAGTCATCTGCAAGGTGACGATGATTATCCACTGACTGCGGCAGACTATAGATATATCAATCCTACTGACTGGGAAAGAATTAAGCAGAATTATGATAATGGCATTACCGGTGATCCGAAGAATCCAGGCTATAGAAATTTATGGTTGATGTGGCTTGGTGCCTATAATGCATACAACAAGAACAATTATGATGTAACCTATTCCTTTAAAAAGGATCACGGAATGGAAAGTTTTGTTCGTCTGTATGATCAAAGAGAAACTTATTGGGGCTCCTTTGGTGGCGGCGATGGTGATATGTCTGCTCCTGTTCCGTTTACCAAAGAATGGTATGAATGGGGAAAGACCCATTACAAGGGAAGAGAGAAGAGATCTTGGTTCCATCATTTAAAGAATAACGGTATCGAAATTCAGCTCGGTAAATCTTTTGGCAAACATGATGTGTTGTCATCCTGGACTTTTGACAAGTCTAAATACTTCAACACAAATACAAGAACTAAACTGACATCGAGCGTAAAGAGAGATTCTGTTTTAGGCTATTTACAGGATAAGATCCATGTAACGGATCGTTGGGAAATCACTCCATCTTTAAGATATTCTTATTACAGTGATTTTGCGCAGGTTTCCAAAGCGGGAGAAAGCAGTAATACAGGCAGTTCGTCTTCAACAATTACGCCATCGATCAATACACAGTTTGCATTCAACGACTCTACAAGTACTTACTTAGGGTATAGTAAAATTTATAGACCTCTTCGTGTGGGAGATTATGACAGAACAAACGGCAATGAGTCGGCGGGTCTGGAAGATGAAAAGGGGGATGTATGGACCTGGGGGTTAAGAAAAAACATCTCTGACAAGACATCGGTATCTATCCATTATGACTACACGAATATGAGTAATGCTGTAGCAAGATATAGTGTATGGGATAAGAGCATCAAAGATTTCAAATTGAAATATGTCAATGCCAAAGAGGTAAAGAAATCGTTCAATATGAGTGTTTCCCATAAGATGGGTGAGCATTGGACATTGGATCTGAACTATTCTCATGCCAATGATGATTGGAAAGCCAAAAACGGAATGGTTTTCGATCCAGATCTGACGTGGACAGATGGAAATGTAAACTCGGTCATCAATAAACTTCGTCCGCAGAACACTTACACTGCAAACTTGACCTACGAAAATGCAAAGTTCTCGGGCTCTCTGTTGATGAATTATTATACGGGTCTCAGCAGACAGGCGTATACTGACAACAGATTCCTTGTTATGGATTTGACGCTCAACTATGATTATTCCAAAAACATTTCGTTATATGGAACTGTTACAAACTTGACAAACGAAGCATGGGAAAATACTTATACCAGTTACCTTGGCATGGGGGCATGGCCACAGCCTGGTCGCGCTTTCATGTTTGGGGCAAAGTATAAATTTTAATTCTGAGATTTGATTGTGCGAAACAAGTTGGGGAATATCCTCAGCTTGTTTTTGCATATTCACAGGATGAAACTATGAAGAAAATAGCAGGCATAAGTGTTCTGGTCATTATAATGATACTATTAGCTGGAGCCATACTGGGCAATCGTCAAGAAAGGGTGCAAGTGCCAGACAAAACGGTTTCCCACACTAGTGATCATTATCCAACAACGGTAAAAACTTATGATTCAGAGAACCATCCGATATTAATGACTTTCACAGAAAAACCTCAGCGTGTCGTGGTACATGAACTAAACACCCTAGAAACGCTTTTGGTATTGGGCTTAGGTGATAAGATTGTAGGAACATCTGTAACACCGGGCAGTATGACTTATAAAAGGCTTATGCAAAAATATCCGGATCAAATGCAAAAAATTATGATCCGAAATATGCAGGAGCTGAATACGGAATCCGTATTGGCATCTTATCCAGATGCCATCATCGGATGGAAATCGACATTTACAGCTGCCTTAAAGCGGAATACACAATGGTGGAATGATCGAGGCGTCAAAACCTATGTGGCAGCTACGTCCAATCATATATTGAATTATGGAACCATAGAAGATGAGTGCCAATACCTCGCGGATATGGGAAACATTTTTGATATGGAAGATATGACCAACCAGTTGATCGATGAAATACATCAGGAGATTCAAGCAACTAGGGAAGCCGTAAAAGGTAAGCCCAAACAAAAAGTCATGGTCATAGAGATGAGCGGCCGTGGTGCTTTTATGAACTATGATGAGGGCTGGCTGGTTGGTGACATGGTCACATCTCTTGGTGGTTATATGCCAGTCAAAGAACGGCGTGTTGGTGTCGAAGAGCTATTGGAGCAAAACCCAGAAGTCATTTTTGTGGTGTATTTCAATGAATCACAAAAAGATACCATTCGACAGTTGCTAAGGCAGCCACAATTCAGTTCATTACAGGCTGTCATAAAAAACAGAATTTGTCTTTTGCCTTTTGATTGCATGTACACATCTGAAATAAAAACGATTCAGGGAATCAGGCTCATTAAAGAAGGATTGTATCCGGAACTGAAAGAAAGCGGGGAAACGGTATGAAAAACTATTTGGAAGAAATTGGTTTTGTGTTAGTGCTGTTGTTCCTTGCTTTGCTGCTCGTATGCTCCCTGTTTTGGGCACTCAGTATCGGGACAGTGAAGCTGCCG
>JAIJLI010000301.1 GCA_022722495.1 Dialister sp.
CATGGTATGGGTGGTATTCTGGGTTCTATCCTCACCGGTGTTTTCGCCACAAGATATGTAACTGGAGCCGAAGGTGTACAGGGTGCCCTCTATGGCGACTGGCATCAGCTTTGGGTTCAGGTTGTAGCCACCGTGGTAAGCATCATCTACAGCGTTGTAGTTACCTACATTATCTTCAAGGTAGTAGATAAGAGTGTAGGTGTACGTGTAGACAAGCGAGTAGAGGAGGAAGGTCTCGACATCTACGAGCATGGTGAGAGTGCTTATAGCAACTAATTGCGAAATTCGATTATCAGCATAAAATTTAGGTCAATGGTGTTTCATTTTGAGGAATGAAACACCATTTTTCTATGATAAATCCTCAACTTGCACAATGAAAATGCCTCAACTTGCACAATGAAATAGCCTCAACTTGCACAATGAAACTTTTAAGGTGTTGATATTCAATAATGTTATGCCCACTATTTTCCCTAAGAATTCCTATATATAATAATGTGTAATCCCCTTTTCTCCTTAAATCTTCTTGTTCTTTCCCTTTTGGGATAATTTTGCGAAAGTAATCAAATTAGCTGCTGGTCTGTGAACGCAGAAGGTTGATGCTATTTTGTCGGTGTAAATTTCTTTTTGGCGGTAATAGTGGCGGTAATGCCGATGTAAATGTCGGAGATAAATGTCGGAGACATGTCGGTAATGTGTCGGTAAGGAAAAGTATTGAAAACTAGTATGTTATCTTTTTGTTTAGAGTTGGTTACCGACAATAAATGTCGGAAACTTTGTCGGTAACCTTGTCGGAGACTTTAAGAACGGAGAAATGATTTGGCGGTAATGAAAATAACAGGTATTATAAGAAATGAAGAAAGTGATAAAACTGGTGTTGGAGTGATTTCTATCAGCGACCATTAAAGTTGTAAAAAGGGCAAGTTGGAATGTGTGTTTGAGCTGAACAAGACGAAATATTCTTCTTGAAATCTTATTGGTTGCTCGTGAAGTATAGATAATCTATATTGATAGGAATGGCGAAATGACGTAAGAAACAAAATAGGAATAACAAAATCAAGAAACCGCAAAATGAAAGTATGAGAAAACAAAAAATAACACGGAAAACAATAGTAATTTTCCTCAGGTTTTGGTATATGAATGTGTAATCTGTGAATGTATGTATTATAATATCTTGGACAATAATAATAGATAGAATTATACAAACATTGAACGCATTATAGCTACCTAATAATTCTACAAACTAAGCCTTTTTTTATACATAAATGTATTAGAAAGTATTCTTTTGGGGGCAGAATATACAAAAAATGTTATTTCTAAATAGAAAGATTATCCAATGTTCTATATTTACATATAAATTCTATACCTTTGCACGAAATTTATATAAATACAAGCATCATGCAAAATTTAAATCGAATAAAAATTGTTTTGGTCGAACAAAACAAAACGGGGAAATGGTTGGCAGACCAACTGGGTAAATCTACCTGTACTGTTAGTAAATGGTGCCAAAATACCATTCAGCCAGATTTGAAAACTCTTAATGAGATTGCTAATTTTCTCAAAGTTGATGTAAAGGATTTGCTTGTGAGCAATATTTAATATAGGAAAAATAAAATGAACAAGAATACTATAAAAGTACTATCATTATTCTCTGGATGTGGAGGGTTAGACCTCGGCTTTGAGCAAGTTGGTGACTATAAAACTGTATGGGCAAATGATTTTAAGCATGAAGCCTGTGTCACTTTTAGAAATCATTTTGGTGATATAATCCTCGAAGGAGATATAGAACAAGTTAATCCATATGACAATAAAGATATTCCAGAGTGTGATTTAGTTCTTGGAGGTTTTCCGTGTCAAGATTTTTCTATAATTTGGAAGCAACCAGGTTTAAATGGCGAAAGAGGAAACTTATACAAAAGTTTTCTTCGTTTTGTAGATGCCAAAAAACCAAAGGCATTTGTGGCAGAAAATGTAAAAGGGCTTCTTACCGCAAATAAGAAAAAGGCAATCGAACAGATTATCAAAGACTTCCAAAGCATAGAACCTGGCTATATCGTAATACCACATTTGTATAATTTTGCAGACTATGGAGTGCCGGAGTTTCGCGAGCGTGTTCTAATTGTTGGCATACGCGTTGATACGGGATTTGATTTTGTTCATCCAACTCCTACTCATGGCCCTCACGAAGGACTTTTACCTTGGGTCACTGTCGGCGATGCTTTCGTTGGTGTAGAAAACGTACCTAACAACAATGAGCATTTAAGGGTCACTCAACGAACTCAAACAATTATCGGAATGATACCAGAGGGAGGAAACTTTACTGATATTCCCGAAGACAGTCCATATTATGTGCATGGTATGATTAGTCATGTATATCGTCGTATAAACCGGAGTGAACCATCAAAAACTATAATTGCAGCAGGAGGTGGTGGCACATGGGGCTACCACTATCCAGAACCTCGCCCATTAACAAACAGAGAAAGAGCAAGGATACAATCGTTTCCAGATGATTTCGTGTTTTATGGGAGTACTACTGAGGTAAGAAGACAAATAGGAAATGCTGTTCCTCCTGTTGGTGTTCATGCGATTGCAATGGCTCTAAAACCATTGTTTACTGGGGATTATCCCAAAGTTGATTTATATAAAAAATTGGAAATCTTAAAGGCTATGCCTTTTGAGGAAAGATACAAACTTATAAAATAGAAAAGTATGGAATTGCTGTTAACAAAAAATCCTATTGTGGAGTCTATTGGTTTGCGCTCCACTAAAGATTTGGTGGTCAAGCATATAAACAATGCAACATCCTTCAATATTGCAACAGGTTTCATTACAAATGATTCCATAGCAGAACTCCAGTCCATTGTATCATACAAGAAGAATAGTATGAATTTGCTACTCTTCATTGGTATGAACTATTTGGATGGATTTACGAAGATTCAATATAATGCCGTTCGTGAGCTGAATGATATGCTCCATGAATATAATTCAGGGAAAGTATATCTTTCTCCGAAGGCTTTGTTTCATGGGAAAATGTATTCTTTTTCAAATCAAGCAAGTTGTTTAGGCTCATTTGTTGGTTCTTCTAATCTTGGAAGTTTTCTCGATAAAAATGCAAGTTATATTGAAAGTGACATTTATTTTGATGGCAATGAGGGTTTGGGCATAAATCAAAACATATCTAAAATTATCAACTGTCTTGGACAGGAATTTGACGATGTGCCAATAATTACAAAATTTAAGACACCAGAGTTTAAAGTTCTGAAAGGTTACGACCATGTTACAGAAGTGTCCAAAGACCAGATAGATGAATATAAGGATATGCGTACAGGAGTTATTGTACACATGCCATTTAAGACCGATCCCAAAAGTAATCTAAATACATATTTTGGAGCGGGAAAAATAAAAAATCGGTAT
>JAIJLI010000302.1 GCA_022722495.1 Dialister sp.
GGAGTACGGCCGCAAGGCTAAAACTCAAAGGAATTGACGGGGGCCCGCACAAGCAGCGGAGCATGTGGCTTAATTCGAAGCAACGCGAAGAACCTTACCTGGGCTTGACATGCAGGTGAAGCGGCGGAGACGCCGTGGCCGAGAGGAGCCTGCGCAGGTGGTGCATGGCTGTCGTCAGCTCGTGTCGTGAGATGTTGGGTTAAGTCCCGCAACGAGCGCAACCCCCGTCGCGTGTTGCCATCATTCAGTTGGGCACCCGCGCGAGACCGCCGGCGTCAAGCCGGAGGAAGGTGGGGACGACGTCAAGTCATCATGCCCCTTATGCCCAGGGCTGCACACGTGCTACAATGGCCGGCACAACGGGCTGCGAACCCGCGAGGGCGAGCGAATCCCTTAAAGCCGGCCCCAGTTCGGATCGGTGGCTGCAACCCGCCACCGTGAAGTCGGAGTTGCTAGTAATCGCGGATCAGCACGCCGCGGTGAATGCGTTCCCGGGCCTTGTACACACCGCCCGTCACACCACCCGAGTCGTCTGCACCCGAAGTCGCCGGCCCAACCGCGAGGGGGGAGGCGCCTAAGGTGTGGAGGGTAAGGGGGGTGAAGTCGTAACAAGGTAGCCGTACCGGAAGGTGCGGCTGGATCACCTCCTTTCTAGGGAGACACGCTTTCTAGAAGAGAACAATCTAACGCCTGACACGGCAGGCGGCCGTCTTTCCGCGCCTCTCCGCCCCCTCTCGCAGCGTCCGGTCTCGAGGGCTCGCCCCCCGACGTACCCTGAGAGCCGCATAGCGTGACAAGCGAGATTTTCTTACACAAGAAGATCGCATCTGATCGCAATCTAGTGTGATTCATACCCGAGCATCGAAGGAAGATGTTAAGGGCACACGGTGGATGCCTTGGCACTGGAAGCCGACGAAGGACGCGGCAAGCTGCGATAATCCTCGGTGAGGGGCACACGCCCTATGACCCGAGGGCCTCCGAATGGGAGAACCCCGCGCGCCCCATAGCGCGCGACCCCGACGCCGAACACATAGGCGCCGGGGAGGCAACCCGGGGAACTGAAACATCTAAGTACCCGGAGGAAGAGAAATCAACCGAGATTCCCCCAGTAGCGGCGAGCGAACGGGGAAGAGGCCAAACCGGCGGGAGCTTACGCCCCGCCGGGGTTGTAGGCACGGCCATTGTTCGGTCACAAACCCGCGCGGTAGCGGAAGGGCCTGGGAGGGCCCGCGGTACAGGGTTAGAGCCCCGTACGCGAACCCGCGCGGGCCGACGGCCGTCGCCTGAGTACCGCCGGACACGTGAAACCCGGTGGGAAGCAGGGGGGACCACCCTCCAAGCCTAAATACTCTCCAGTGACCGATAGCGCACGAGTACCGTGAGGGAAAGGTGAAAAGCACCCCGGGAGGGGAGTGAAACAGTACCTGAAACCGTGTGCCCACGAGCAGTCGGAGCACCTTTTGGTGTGACGGCGTGCCTTTTGTAGAATGAGCCAGCGAGTTGCGGTGCGTGGCGAGGTTAAGCTGTGAAGCGAGCCGTAGCGAGAGCGAGTCCGAACAGGGCGCTCAGTCGCGCGCCGCAGACGCGAAGCCGGGTGAGCTTGCCATGGGCAGGCTGAAGCGGGGGTAAGACCCCGTGGAGGGCCGAACCCACTTAGGTTGAAAACTGAGGGGATGACCCGTGGCAAGGAGTGAAAGGCTAATCAAACCCGGAGATATCTCGTTCTCCCCGAAATAGCTTTAGGGCTAGCGTCGGGCGTTCACCGCAGGAGGTAGAGCACTGGACGGGCGCGGGGGCCTCACCGCCTACCAAACCCGACCAAACTCCGAATGCCTGCGGCCCAGAGCCCGGCAGTCAGAACATGTGGGCTAAGCTGTGTGTTCGAGAGGGAAACAGCCCAGACCGCCCGCTAAGGTCCCGAAGTCCGTGCCGAGTGGCAAAGGATGTGCGTCCGCCCAGACAACCAGGATGTTGGCTCAGAAGCAGCCACCCATTCAAAGAGTGCGTAACAGCTCACTGGTCGAGTGGACATGCGCCGACAATATACGGGGCTAAGCACGGCACCGAAGCGGCGGACTAGAGTTTTCTAGTGGTAGGGGAGCTTCCCGTCCGCGGGGAAGCCGGGGGACGACCCCCGGTGGAGCGGCCGGGAGTGAGAATGCTGGCATGAGTAGCGAGAGCGGCGTGGAAAGCGCCGCCGCCGTAAACCCAAGGTTTCCTGGGCAAGGCTAATCCCCCCAGGGTCAGTCGGGAGCTAAGGCGAGGCCGGGAGGCGTAGCCGATGCACAGCAGGTCGACATTCCTGCACCCCCGACGCGGAGTCTGACCGACGGCGTGACGGAGAAGGGTAGCTGGGCGGGGTTCTGGACGTCCCCGTGAGGCCGCGTAGGGCGGGGCGCAGTGAAACGCGCGCCCCACGAGCCCGAGGCGGCGGACGAAGCGAGCGAGTGAAGCCAGTGAGCCCACGCTTCCGAGAAAAGCGCCTAGGGATCCGCGAGGGGCCCGTACCGCAAACCGACACAGGTGGGTGGGTAGAACATACCAAGGCGATCGGGAGAACTATGGCAAAGGAACTCGGCAAAACCGCCCCGTAACTTCGGGAGAAGGGGTGCCCCGCCAGCGTGGACGGACTCGCTCCGCGAGCGCGAGGGGGCCACAGCGAAGAGGCCCAAACGACTGTTTATCAAAAACACAGGACTCTGCCAAGCCGTAAGGCGACGCATAGGGTCTGACGCCTGCCCGGTGCCGGAAGGTCACGGGGAGCCGTCATCCTCAGGGAGAAGCGGCGAACCCAAGCCCCGGTAAACGGCGGCCGTAACTATAACGGTCCTAAGGTAGCGAAATTCCTTGTCGGGTAAGTTCCGACCTGCACGAAAGGCGCAACGATTTGGGCGCTGTCTCTGCCATAGACCCGGTGAAATTGCACTAGTCGTGAAGATGCGACTTACCCGCGGAAGGACGGAAAGACCCCGTGAACCTTTACTGCAGCTAGGCATTGGCTGCCGGTCCGTCGTGTAGAGGATAGGTGGGAGGCTTCGAACCGAGGGCGCCAGCCCCCGGGGAGCCGCCCTTGGAATACCACCCTCGACGCTCTGGCATCCTAACCCCAGGCCCTGACCGGGCTGGGGGACCGTGCCTGGTGGGTAGTTTGACTGGGGCGGTCGCCTCCCAAAGAGTAACGGAGGCGCGCGCAAGGTCTGCTCAGGACGGTCGGCAACCGTCCCCATGAGTGCAAGAGCATAAGCAGGCTTGACTGCGAGGCCCACGAGCCGAGCAGATGGGAAACCAGGCTCTAGTGATCCGGCGGCCCAGAGTGGAATGGCCGTCGCTCAACGGATAAAAGGTACTCCGGGGATAACAGGCTGATCTT
>JAIJLI010000303.1 GCA_022722495.1 Dialister sp.
CTTTTGAAATCAAGCTCGGTGCGAACCAGATCGATGCAGCCGCCGAAGGGCTCTTGAGACTCAAGGCGGAATTTGAGGCAGATCCGAGGGGCAGGCCGCCGAAGGTGCTCTGCGTCCTCTGCGGCCTTTCGAATGCTGCCTACCAGCGTCCCGACGGCGTCTTCGTCGTTCCATTGACGGCGCTGAGAGATTGATAGTTGTTAGTTGAAGGAGAAACACTATGATTACCGGAGATATCAAACATTTAGAAGACTACAAAAAACAGCTGCCGACATTCATCTACGAGTGCCTGAAAGAAGTCGCGGCATTTGATTTCACTGCGGTGCCTGACGGAAAGTACAAAATCAATGGCTGCGATATGGGCGTGGAGTCGCCTGTGACCGAGCCGGCGGCGGATAGAAAGCTCGAAGGTCATAAGAAAATGATCGACATCCAGTACGAAGTGGAAGGTGAAGAAGAATGGCTCGGCGTGGAGACGATTTTCGAAGCGGGAGAGTGCATCGAGAGCCATCCGGAGCGTGACCTCTATTTCTATGAGTCTTCGCCCAAAGGGGAGTCGAAGGTGTACTTTGAGACAGGCCGTTTCGCCGTCTTCTTCCCCGAAGACCTCCATCGCCCGCTCTGCCAGGGAGAAAGTGGCAGCCGGCAGCTTCGCAAAGCTGTCGTGAAGGTGCCGGTGGAATGGGTGAGTGTGAAATAGAAGTCAGGGATCAGAGGTGACTGGTGATTGCGAGAACTGAACGAACCTCTTCTTGACTTAAAGTCAACTCTTTGCTATTATAGACTATATTCGATTACTAGCGATTTCTACAGTACCGCACGATGAAGGTGGTATGTGTAAGGGGGCAGAGTATGAAGTATAAAAAATTTTTGGCAGCTGCCATGGCGGCAGGCTTTTTGCTTTCCGCCGGCATGATGACCGGCGGATGCGGGTCGGCCAAACAGCAGCAGGGGCAGCAGCAGGCGATGAAGGTCACGACTTTCAAACCGTTCAAGTCGGACACGCCGATCCAGAGAGAGTATGCCGGCTCCATTATGGCATTGCAGGAGGTGCCGGTCCGCTCGAAAGTATCCGGTACAGTCATGGAAAAATACGTCAAAGGCGGTGACCATGTCACAGAAGGGCAGCCGCTCTTCCGCCTCGATACGCGCACTTATTCGTCCTCTTTGGCAGCCGCAGAGGCGCAGGTCGCGCAGGCTTCGGCTACCTATGAAAATGCGAAGCGCGATCTCGCCCGCTATGAGCAGCTGATCGCGACGGGAGCGATTTCCAGGCAGGCTTATGATGCACAGAAGGCAGCGACAGAGTCCTATCAGGCCGTCGTCGAAGCAGCCCAGTCGCAGGCAGCGATCGCATCGGATAATCTCTCCGATACCATCGTGACAGCTCCCTTCACAGGGACGCTTTCCATGGATGATGTGAATATCGGCACCTTCGCTTCGGCAGGACAGACGCCGCTCGTCACGATTTCCTCGGCAGATCCGCTGTATGTTCAGTTTGATATGTCGGAGAGCGAATACCTTTCGCTCACCAAGAATAAGAGTGGCACGGAGACGCTCGGGGATACCCTGAAGCTTCGCCTTGCTGATGGCTCCATCTATCAGGAGACCGGCAAGATCGTCCAGATCAATCCGGGTCTGACCGGCGGACAGTTGACGATGAAGGCAGCCTATGCAAATCCGGATAATCTGCTCGTACCGGGCATGTATGCGACGGTCGTTTCTGATGCAGAAATCGCCAAGGGCAGTATCCTGGTACCGACCAAGGCACTAGTACAGCTCCTGAACCGAGATATGCTTGATGTCGTCGTCGATGGCAAGGTCCAGCAGAAGGCGGTCAAGCTCGGTGCGACCTATGGCATCTATACCATCATTGAAAGCGGCATCGATGAAAATGATGAGATCATCGTCGAAGGCCAGAATAAAGTCCGTGTCGGACAGGCAGTCGCTCCGGAAGAAACCACACGCGAGGCCTTGGAACAGGCGGCGATCAAGGCCGCTTCTGTGCAGCATGGCACGACAGATGCTAAGAAATAAGGGGAGGAGCTATGGCAAATTTCTTTATTAAACGCCCTATCTTTGCTATCGTCGTGGCTCTTGTCATCACGATCGCCGGGGCACTCTGTATTTTCTCACTGCCGATTGACCGCTATCCGAAGATCACGCCGCCTCAGGTCTCTGTCCATGCGACCTATCCGGGCGCTGACTCTGAAGTCGTAGCGCAGACGGTGGCCGAGGTCATAGAAAAGAATGTCGTCGGTGCCGAAGGCTTTGATAATATGTCTTCGACATCGAATTCGAATGGCTCCTATTCGCTCTCGGTCCAGTTCCTGACGGGAACGGACTCGGATATGGCGACCATCCGTGTACAGAATGGCGTCACGGCTGCCGATGCAGGGCTTCCTGATACAGTCCGTTCCATCGGCGTCTCCACGAAGAAATCTTCGGGGGACATGGCACTTGTCGTCGGCCTGCTCTCACCGAATGGCACTTATGATGACGTCTTCCTGAAGAACTATTTCTCCATGAACTACCTGGATGAGCTGAAGTCCATCAAGGGCGTCGGCAACGTACAGGAATTTGGCTCTGACTTTGCGATGCGCATCTGGATGGATCCGACGAAGATGTCGCAGAGCAAGATCACTGCGAGCGAGGTCATTTCTGCCGTTTCTTCGCAGAATAAGCAGATCGCGGCCGGTAACATTTCCAGCGCTCCGGTCGATCAGAATGCCTCCTTCCAGTACATCATCACGGCGAAGGGCCGCCTTGTGACGGAGAAAGAATTCGGCGATATCGTACTTCGTACCAATGATGACGGCTCCATGCTTCGTCTGAAGGATGTGGCCCGTATCGAGCTTGGGGCAAAGGACTACAGCTTCATTTCCCGTGCGGCGGGACATGAGTCGGCGATCCTCGCCTTCTCTCTGACCGATGATGCGAATGCACTCGAAACTCTGGGTGCGATCAAGGAGAAGCTGAAAGAAGATGCGAAGAGCTTCCCAGATGACATGACCTATGTCATCTGTGCGGATAACACGGACTTCATCTATGCCTCCATCAAGGAGGTCATGCATACCTTCGTCGAAGCGCTCCTCATCGTAGCACTGATTGTGTACATTTTCCTGCAGAACTGGAGATCCACGCTCATCCCGATGATCGCGGTCCCGGTATCGCTCTTCGGTACCTTTGCCTCCTTCCTGCTTCTCGGATTCACCATCAATACCCTGACGCTTTTCGCGATGGTTTTGGCCATCGGGCTGGTCGTCGATGATGCGATCGTCGTCATCGAAGCTGTCGAGTATGAAATGCGCTATAACAACATGGGCCCGAAAGAAGCGACTGTCGCTGCGATGCAGAAGGTACAGA
>JAIJLI010000304.1 GCA_022722495.1 Dialister sp.
CCCCGAACCGAACTTTAATTAGCAAGATTTTCAAAGATCTCTCGTGCTTACAGCGTATAGCTGCTTAGCACATTATTGAATTATTAACGAACTATTGATACAATAAACACAATTTTAAATCGGCAGGTCATCAGATAATCTGATGGCATTTTTGTTGCTGTGCAGATAGGAAACCCAGAAAATTTGTACTTTTGTAGTCGATATTTAAGAAAAAAGAGTCAACGTATCAATATTTTTTGTACCTTTACCGACAAAACGGATATGATTGTCCGCTAACTTCATGATGATTGGCTTACGAACAGATTATTCGCAATGGTCAGTTAATGGCAGGTTGCCAAACAGAAAATCTGATTATTCTTATGGTTGGAGAAGTTTATAGTCAAGAGAAAAAAAAAGATTTACTTTTATGGAAAAGTTTGAAATATTTAAATTAAGGCTCTGTAAAGGCTTATTTAATGGCATTATATCTGATTACATATTAGCTGTAGTTAAGAATACAGAGCATATTTTAGAAGTACCAATATTAGCTGAAATTTTAGATGATTCTTATGTCACGAAGTTTAAAGACTACATTCATGACAATGACCTAAAGTTTCAAATAGATAATTGTGTACTGTTGCCTGAGAATTTACGTTTTATCTATAGTAGCGTGTCTAAATTTAGTCTTAATGGTGAATACGTGAGAAAATTCAATAATTTCTACAGCAGTATTAGAACTGTAAAATACAATTCTGTAGAATATAAAGACCTTTATACTGGACAAGTTCCTGATGGAATAACGTTAAATGGTCCTATTGCTCTTAATGATTTACCCCCCATAGTCTATACTGAAATATCTGTATTTTGCGCTCGTGATGATAGAAGATGTTTAGCAGATATTGCCGATAGAATACGTAAACGCTATTATTTGCCGTTTTCTGCAACATCATTTCCTTGTGTTTCTCGCTCGGAATTTGATAAAAGTATGTCTGATAAGAGTAATAAAAATAAGAAGTTACAAAGTAAAAGTGTATATAAACTATATAATGTTCGAGTTCAACCAGACAGAAAACATTTTCGTGTAAACCTTTATAATGAGCATTGTGTATATGAACCTGACACTATAGATTATGAACTATGTGACTCCGTTTGGGCTTCTGAGTTACTACCATACCAAGGTCGTTCTGTAAATATTCCCGAGTATAATAGTGAAGGCTTACCACTGGGCATTTTATGGGGACATAATATTTTTTGTAATCTTTCTTTTCAACCTAGTTATCAAATAATAGGTGAGAATTGTCAGATTAGGACAGATAAATATGGTTATCATTATAAAGATTCTCAAGTATGGGCTTTTTGTTTAGTATCGAAAGTTGACGAATATGGTAATTGGGTTTATATTAAAGGATATGATCCAATATATCAAAGAATGCAGATAGAAGAGAAGAAATATAAACCAACACCAGAGGCTATAGAATCAGAAATAAATGATATATATGTTGAGGATATGGATTTAGAAGAATATCGCCATAGATTCAGAAATAGTGATTTTTCAAAATCAGTTTCTGAGCCAACCTCATCTATTGAATATGTTGATTTTAATGTTAAGTATGATAAGTACTCTTCCTATAGTATGTATCCTTTTATATGCCTACCTATTATGGAAACACCTATCATGCCTTATAGAATACAAAAAAGAGTTTACAATCGTGGGATTCTGGAAGATTCATTTGAAAAAATGCTTTCTCGATTCATAAAAGATCCTTATGAGGTCAGATCTGATATTGGTTTGGTAAATGACAGTGACTTATGTTATGAACCCGATATTGCTATTGTTCATCAGAGCCATCCTCATGTTCATATTGATATAGAGATTGACGAACCTTATTCTGTTAATAACGAACCAATTCATTATATTGAATGTGATAATGACCAAAAAAGGAACAAATATTTTATTGATCATGGGTGGATTGTTATTCGTTTTTCTGAGAGACAGATTACACTTTATCCTAAAGGTTGTTTAAAAATAGTCGAAGACGTTTTGTCATCAATAGGATTCTACGTATTTGCCTGAAGAAAATTCTTTAAATGAACAAATTGTCTCCGAAAGACACTGGTCACTTGAAGAGGCCCGTCAAATGATAGCAGCAAATGAGAGGTCGACATATTTAGGTTTAGACATTATGCAAAAGTCTGTCCCAAATAGTGGTGAAACATTCCCAAAACAACAACTGACAGAATCAGAAAAACGTGTTAGAACGGAAGTAAAATCTCAGAATGAGTCAGACTTGCAAAGGGAAGAAATACAAGAATTATCATTTTCTGCCCAAACAGGCAAAAAAGCATCTTGGTGGCGAAGAATCTTGCGTTATTTTATAATGCTAAAAAAATAGATAGTAATAAAATGTGATTTTAGAAACCCATCTTTGATATATCCATCTGTGCCTTTTATTTTTCCAGGAACAACAATATCTCCAGCATATTTTCCATTCGTTTTAGGTATGAGTATTGCTGTCTTTGTCTCAGAATCTAATTTGTAATTTAGACCATCTATTTCTTCAGCAAATGCACTACTAGTGGTCAGAACGAGCATAACCACCATAATAATAAAGCTCTTAAAAGAGTTGTGGACTGATAGGCTTTTGCCTGCTAGTCCGTTCTTAAACGTAAAATGTACCATAAACAAATATTTTACTAATTCAACAATATCAGATTATTCAATAACGATCATCCAAATGGTTTGGATTGTATCTTGGCATAATAGCTTTTTCCAACACCATAAGCATACCTCTGTCCTCAACTTGTTCCCAGAAGTTGCATTAGTAACTAAATTTAAATGAAATGGCGTGGGACTATTGTTCTGTCGCCGAAATAGAGGTTGTGGAAAGACCTTTCAACTAGCAACATACAATAGCCCACGCCAAAAGGGTATATCATTCCTTTTCCATTTGAAAAGGATACAATAATCCTGAAGGCGTGAGAATCCTGTTCACTATCCAAGCAGATTTCGAAACTTCCACATTTCTATTCTAGGATAACTTCAATACGCTCATTCATTTGAGTCTTCATCGCAGCCGTTCTTTTCCGTCTGCTCCAACTCTGACCGCAAAAGTAAGCAATATTCTTGATACTGCCAAACTTTTAGTCACTTTTTTATCGGAAATACTCCATTTTTCTGAAAAGGATAAAAAAAGGCATCGGATGGCACCACTACCAAAAAGATAGCACTTCCACATGCCTATTTCATGACGGTTCCAATGCCCATAAACCTCTAACTTACCTATCCTACAAATATCTGTATGAAATGCCATTCTATATGTATCAAATGACAAAGAGGAGGCGTCATAAGTCTAAATTACAGTTGGCGCATAACAG
>JAIJLI010000305.1 GCA_022722495.1 Dialister sp.
CTGGGATAAGGTTTCCCGCTCACTCCTATGAGAGCTGCAAGTCCCCCGCGGCAGATGGAACGCGAAAATGAGATGATCGTTATTTCACATCGCCTTTTTTTGCAGCTGCTGGCGAGGGAGCGATAGCAGGCGAGGCAGTATGGAAACGCGCATGCCATTTGCGCTGACGTTTTTCTCGCTCCCTCCTCATTTCTAGGGAAACACTGATTAAATCGTTGTCAGATTTCATTCTTGGATTTTTATACAGAGCGAGGAATCATCCGACGCGAATAGCAAGCTATTTAAGGAAGATGATGACGAAGCCATGTATGAAAATCCATGTGAAATCCGACTCTGCGATTTAATCAGCGTTTCCCTAAGTATCTATATTCCCACGCCGGCCTTTTTTAAGAGCTTGGCTGCCCATGACGCATCGATCAGGATGTCCTCACGCTCCGTTTCCGCAAAAGCAGGCGAGAGCTGCTGCTTCACCTGCTCATACATCTCAGCATCGAACGCATACGCGCAGACGATCTTGCCATCCTGATACAGGCAGTAGCCCGTGCGGCCGTCCGCGCCGCGTTCGAACCAGATGGCATCGACCGAGAGACCCGGCTTCTGCTTCTGCAGGAAGGAATGCGCCAGCACCTTCATGATCTCTATGACCCTGTCATCCAGATGAAGGTCAAGCAGCAGCAGCTTTTCCAGCAGCACCTGTCGGTTTGCCACCACACGGCGGCTCCAGTCAGCGATGCCTGCCCACGGTACGGATGGATCGCGTCCCGTCATGATGGCGCAGGCCTTCCGGAAATCCTCCTCGTTATCCGCGTAGTAGAGAAGCGCGTGACTTTCCCTTTCCTTATATAAGAAAGAATAAGAATAATGCTCCGCGTGACCACAGTGCGGACACGCTCCTACGAATGCCTCGCCTGTCCGCACCTTCTCTGCGATCGAGGCATCCTCTCCGGTATCAAAAGCAGGATGCGTCGTGAATGAAAACAGCTTCTGGCAGGCAGGACAGGTCAATGTCAAAATAGCCATAAAAAACTCCTTTGGTTCAGGAAATGCTGACTAGGGAAACACTGATTCAATCGTTGTCAGATTTTACTCTTGAATTTTTATGCATAGCAAGGAATAACCTGACGAGAATAGCGAGCTATTTAAGGAAGGTTATGACGAAGCTATGTATAAAAATTCTTGTAAAATCTGACTCTGTGATTTAATCAGCGTTTCCCTAGCTTCTTACAATCAATACATCCGACAACGGCTTGCGTTCACTGGCCGCCGGAATGACAGCCGGATGGCCGATCGCGATCAGCGCAGACACATCATAATCCTCCGGCAGAGAAAGGATCTCCTTCACCTTATCCTCCTCATAGCGTCCCATGATGAGCGTGCCGAACTTCAGCGCATTCGCTGCCAGACAGAAATGAGCAGCCGCGACGCCCGTATCAAAAGACTGCCAGTGCGTCCCCTTCTTCGTAGAGAACGATCCATCCGGCTCATAGCCCGACAGCCCCTTCACGATGCAGAGCACGATGAGTGCCGGTGCCGCATGGATATTCTCCGTATTCCAAGGGAAATCTACCGTACACTCCTTAGCCAAGCGATCCTTCAGCTCCTGATTCAGCACCGCCACATAGCGGATCGGCTGCGTATTCTCCCAGCACGAAGCCATCTGAGACATCATGACGATATCCTCTATATCTCTTTCCGTGACCGGCTGATCCGTATATTCCCTGATACTTCTTCTGGAAATCAGACATTTGATCGCATCCATAAATGCGCCCCCTCATTTTTTGAACAGGCAGCAGAGGAGATCGCACGATCTCCTCATCCTGCCTTTAACACATACACACCTACTATATCATAGAAAAGAGAAAAGCAGATAGCAAAAAAGTAGGAGAATTGGATTTCTTGCGGTATAATAAATAAAATGAGAGTTGATAGGAAGCAGATAGGCTTCAAAGAAAGGTGGTAACTTATGCCTAGAAGAGGAAATAACCTGTTAAAGGAAGACAGAAAAGTAGAGCGCATCCTCTGCTTATGGAATATACTGATGCGTGGCCGCGGCGTCACGAGAGAAGAGATTGCCGCCAAGCTCAAGGTCAATGAGAGGACCGTCAGCCGCTACTTCGCAGATATCCGCGGCTGCCTTGCCGCTTTGGAAGAAAGCGACGGCATCCATCGCCGGTTCATTCACAGCCGCGAAGAAGGCGTCTACAAGATGATCAATGAAGGCGGTGAATACCTCACGAGCGGAGAGCTCTTCGCTGTCTGCAAGATCCTCCTTTCGAGCAAAGCCTTCCATAAAGTAGAAATGAAAGCACTTCTTGAGCGCCTTCTGCAGAACCTGGCCTCCGCCGAAGAACGGACCGAGATCGATGAGTACATCAAGAACGAACTCTTCGAATACGCAGAGCCCAATCACAAGAATCCGGACATGGACCTTCTCTGGGAGATCACGCGCGCCATCCACCAGCACCACGTCATTGCATTCGATTATAAAAAAATCAGCGCAGAGACCAGCAGCCCGCACGCCGCCCGTCCGCTCGGCATCCTGTTCTCCGAATTCTATTTCTACGTCGCCGCCCGTCCCGACAGAGGCATCAAAACCGGCGCCACCAGCCCGCTCAAGATCTACCGCTTGGACCGCATGACAAGCGTCATCGACACAGAAAAGACCTTCGAAGAACCCTATATCGACCGCTTCCGCGAAGGAGAATTCAAGAACCGCGTCCAGTTCATGTACTCGGGGAAAAAGATCCACCTCGAATTCATTTACAAAGGCCTCTCCCTGGAAGCTGTCCTCGACCGGCTGCCAACCGCGAAAGCAAGAAAGCGCGACGATGGCAGCTGGAGCATCAGCGCTAACGTCCTTGGCGAAGGCATCCTCATGTGGCTCCTCTCCCAAGGCGCTAACGTCAACGTCCTCGCTCCGGAAAGCATTCGCCAGGAATGGCTCGATACTGCCAGAAAAATCTGCGAAATGGGGAAGAGCGAACAGTAAAAAGAGAGTTGTTTGTAAGATCCCGCTGAAGCACCAGCTCCGGCGGGATCTTTTTAATGGGAGCGTATAAAAGAACGTTACGGTATGACACGCCAACCGAGAGGCCCTTGGAGACGGCGCAGGATAGATGTGCCTCGAAGAGGCACCCTTCTACGCAGTGGTTAGCATGACAACTGTGCAAAGCGCTGCTCCGTATCGTCATCGGAAGCGAAGCCGTGGGCTCTTTGCCGCGCTCGTATGCGAGTAAATGCGCAGGAAGAGAAACGAAAGCACGGTATTACATGCCATACGAGTAGCCCCTTGGAGAAGGGGCGCGCCGAAGGCGCAGGATAGATGTGCCTCGAAGAGGCACC
>JAIJLI010000306.1 GCA_022722495.1 Dialister sp.
GTAAAGATCCCTCGGCTACGCTCGGGATGACGATGCCGGCGAATCCCAGTCACCAGTCACTCCCAATCCCTAATCCCTAGCTACTCATCCCTAGTCACTAGTCATTCGAGGCCACGCATCCTTGCTTTCAAACTTGTGGTGGTAGCCCTTTCCCGTATCGTCATCCCGAGCGCAGCCGAGGGATCTTTCTTGCACTACGGTCAGTATCACATAGGCACTGGCAGGGAAACGACGCCTAGGTATTTCTGCTTCCACACTTGTTTATCGGTCTGCAAGGAAGATTTCTCGCTTACGCTCGAAATGACGATACGGGAGTCTGATGTCTCCTAGTCTAATCCCTAATCCCTGCTTTCAAACATTTCTCATTTCTCATAGCAAGCCAGCGCCGGATCCTTGACGCCATTCGCTGCGAAGGCGGCTGCCCTGTCGATGCATGTGCCGCATGTGCCGCAGGGCTTCTCCCCGCCCTCATAGCAGCTCCAAGTGAGCTCATAGGGCGTATGGAGAGAAAGACCGGTCGCCACGACGCCGGCCTTATTCATTTCTGCAAAGGGGAAGACGAGATGCACCTTGCCATAGGTGCCGATGGAGACGGCATCGCCCATCGCCTTCAGGAAGGGCTCGCTGCAGTCCGCATAGGCATCGCCTGCCGCATCGTCTGCGTGCGCGCCGATGTAGATATCGACCTCATCCTCCTCAAAGAGGCTCGCCGCGAGCGAGGCCGCCGTCGAGAGCATGAGTCCGTTGCGGAAAGGCACATAGGTCGAGACCTTGCCCTCCCCGTTCTTGGCGATCTGCTCCGCGTAGCTCTCGTGGACGATCTCTTCTGTGGAGCCTGCGAGGAGGGAGCAGTTCGAATACTGGAAAATGGCAGAAAGATCAAATTCGTAGTGCCGTACATGGTAGTACGCTGCGACCTTGCGTGCCGCAAGGATCTCTTTCTTGTGCTTCTGCCCATAAAAAATAGAAGCAGTCACGACGTTCTCTGCTCCCAGTCTGTCTACCGCCAGCGAGACGCAGGTGGTAGAGTCCACGCCGCCGCTGGAGAGGATAATAGCTTTTTTCATCTTGCCTCCTGTTTTTTATAGTTGGTGTTCAGATGACAACTGAGATGGATATTTTCGGTGCGCCTTGGCGCACGGATAGGAGAAAGCCGGATGAGCCGCTTCGGGGCATGGGGCTTTCGCTTTCCTATAATCAATTTATTATAGCATAGATGGCAAGGAGAAGGTAGGCAAAACGAGCCAGTGACTCGTGACTGAAGTGCCACCTTTGGGCATCGCCTCTTTTCGTCATTCCCTCATCCATACTTGATAAAATTCCTGAAATCTAAAAGTTTTTCCACCTATACTCGAAAAACTTTTAGATTTTTGAAACTTTCTTAGTGTATAATAGATAAAAAGCAAGGAGGTGTGCCATGATTGAACGACCTTATTATTTGAATCAGCTACTTCGCGCGAAGGATACGGATTTCATCAAAATCATCACCGGCATTCGCCGTTCAGGAAAGTCCACGCTGCTTGAAATGTTGAAGAAGCACCTGCTCACTCAGGGCGTCCCAGAAAATCACGTCATCCACATCAGCTATGAGCAGATTCCCTGGTTTCCGTTGGAAAAGGCAGAGACGCTCTATGCGTACATCAAAGAGCATATCACGGAGCCTGCCCATCGCTACTACCTTCTCATCGACGAGGTACAGGAGCTCGAAGAATGGGCGAAAGTCATCAACGGACTGAAAGCGACGTTTCCACTCGATATCTACATCACTGGCTCAAACTCGCGTCTCTTCTCAGGCGAGTATCTGACTTACATCACAGGACGGTACATCGAAATCAAAGTGTACCCGTTGTCGCTTTCCGAATTCATGACATTCCGCGGCTATGACGAAAGCAACGTCGCAAAAGCATTCAATGAGTATCTCACCATTGGTTCTTTCCCAGCCGCAGCAGTCGCGAAAGCCCCCGAACTTACAGAGATCATCAACAGCGGCCTCTTCGACTCCATCTTTGCACGAGACATCATCATCCGCGGCGGCATCCGCAATGAAGGCGTCTTCCTCAAAGCCGCCAAATTCATCATGGAGAATATCGGAAATCCTCTTTCCGTGAGTGCTATCAGCCGAACGCTGAAATCGCAGGGCTCTTCCGCGAGCGCGGATACCATCGATAACTACCTCACACAGATGGTCAATGCCTATGTGCTCTACCAATGTGAACGCTACGACATCCGTGGCAAAGAGCGGCTTCGCACCAATGGCAAGTATTACGTAGCTGATCTGGGGCTTCGCAATCGTCTCATCGGCTACCGCAGAGGAAATCTGGGGCACATCATCGAAAATCTAGTCTACCTCGAACTCCTTCGCCGCGGCTATACCATTTCCACCGGCCTTTACAATTCGCTGGAGGTGGACTTTGTCGCGCAGAAAGGCACAGACATCCGCTATTACCAGGTGTCGCTCTCGGTCATGGAAGAAACCGTGCTTGCCCACGAACTTGCGCCGTTCCAGAAAATCACAGACAATTTTCCCAAGTACCTCATTACCATGGACACCATCGATTTCTCACAGAATGGCATCATCCACCAGAATCTCTATGACTTCCTGCTCGGGAAAAATAAGCAGTGACCGATGCCCACAGTGATGCGTACTTTATAATTTTTTATTCCCATTTTTATTGCAAACGATTCTGTTTGATTGGACCAAAGGAGAACCCACTATGCACGGCGGAGACGCAGATGAATTTATCGATTATATGAATGACGGAGAGGCCTCTGTCCGTCACAGAAGCTTTGTCTATCGCTTTTCCGGTCTGAAATACCACGCCGGACGGCATCAGTATCGGATCAGCATCGAGAAGTATCGCTTCACGAAGGAGCCTTTCGAAGACTTCATGGAGCTTGTCTATCACTACGAGTCGGAGGATGCAGAGGATGTCCTGAATCACCTCACCGAAGACATCCTCTGGGATGGAAAGAGCTTCTACGAGCTGGAGAAAGCTCTGACATGGATCGACTGGTAAACAAACGTCGCTTCACGTGATCCTCAACAATTCACGAGCCGCTTCGTCTAAATGAGCAGTGAGGAATTAGGAGTGACCGGGAAACCTTATCCCAACTGTCTTTCATGCCATAGTCACCCTATCCGCCCCTTTCGGGCACCTTCCCCTAGAGGGGTAATGCTATTAAGTTAAGCGGCTGATCGTTCTTGGCTCCCCATCGGGGGAGCTGCCCGAAGGGGTTGTGCAAGCGAACTGGATTTTTAGGAGTGAAGCGACGCGAAAATCCAGTGAGACGCCATT
>JAIJLI010000307.1 GCA_022722495.1 Dialister sp.
TGAGAAATTAGAAATGAGAAATGGTGGTGCGGCGCATAAAACTATAGAAGCGCCGCAGAATTTTGATAGCACTTCGCGTCGTCGTCATCTCGAGCGTAGCCGAGAGATCTTCCTTGCAGAATGGTCAGTGTACCAACTGCGCTATTTCAATCACCGCTTGCTCCTAATTCCTAATCCCTAGCTACTCACCCTTGCTTTCAAACGGAATCAAAAGGCGACCCGCTCCGCGGGCTAACCCCGCCCCCATCAACCTAAGCCCTTTATCTATGCTATAATAGTGACGAACTATTTTCCCATCTGGAGGCAATCATGAAAATCACTGTAGACGATCAGTTATTCGATACCATCCCCGGCCTGTGCATCGGCGTCGTTGCCCTGCGCGCCGCTGACAACCGCGATGTGAATCTGGAAGCAGAAGCCTTCCGCCGCCGCTGCTGCACCGAGGCGAACCTGCTCCTCAAGATGAATCCCCATATCGCCGACCAAGAGATCGAGCGCTATCAGAACGTCCTTAAAAAGCTCTCCATCACCGGTGAGTCCGGTCTGGCAAAGACCTTTGCGGAATACAAGAAGGACCTGGGGCTCTTCGAAAAGGAAGAGGCGGCAGAGACTCCCATGGAGATCCTTCCTGCCCCCAAGACGGCGACACTGGATGAACTCGCCGGCTCTGATGTGCTGCCGCGCCGGAATCCGATCCTCGACATGGTGCGTGCCGGCATGCTGAAATTCCACGTCGATATCCACGCCTACGACATGGGCGACCGCAGCCGGACGCTCTCCATCCGGAAAACAGAGGATGATGTCACCGTTTCTCTCGGAGACGACCTCTGCACCACCGGCTGGCTGGCCGAAGATCAAAAGGCAGGAGAGATCACCCCGGCGACCGAAGACGTTCTCATCCTCATCACCGGATTTGCGCCGAACCGAAAGAAAGTCGCCGCCGCAAGAAATGAACTCGCCCGCCGCGTCAAGTCCGCCTTCGACCGTGCGGTAGAGGTCGGCTGGATCGAAGAAGCGCCGCATACCTTCGAGACGGATATTTGAGAAAATACTGTTCTTGCTCATTAGTTTTCAAAACTTACAGTAAGGGTTCAGGGTTCAGTTTGGCAATACGGGAATACGGCTTATCTCGAACCTTATAGTTTGAAAACAGGAATAAGTGGCGAGGGATTATGAGCCTCGAGTGACTAGTGACTTGAAATGCCACCTTCGGGCATCACCACCATCTATACTCCGCGGCGCTTCTTTTTTATGCGCCGCACTACCCCCGTTGAACCCTCTGAACCTGTTGAACCCGCCGAACCTCTTTCGCACGCACTCAAAGGGCGCCCCACCCCAAGGGCTAACCCTGAACCTTGAACCCTAAACCCTGAACCTCAAATCATCATGAACTACATTGCAATCGATTTTGAAACTGCCTACTGGGGCCCGGCGAATGCCTGCTCCCTTGGCATCGTGACCAGCGATGGCGAAAAAGTCATCGACGAGTGGTACCATCTCATCCACCCCCTCTCCATGAATTTTGATGCCCAATGCCAGAAGGTGAATGGCATCTCCCCCGCTGACGTGGCAGAGGAGCCCGCCTTCCCGCTTCTTTTCGAAGAGATCCGAAAGCGTCTGGAGGGACAGGTGGTCTTTGCGCACAATGCCCGCTTCGACATGGGCGTCCTCGCCTCGTCGATCGCCACCTACGATCTTCCCGACCTGCACTTTTGCTATGGCGATACCGTCCCGCTCTCCGTCAAGCTCTGGCCGGATATGGAAAATCACAAGCTGAATACCGTCGCCGAAGCACTGGGCTTCGACTTCCATCACCACCAGGCCTTGGACGATGCCCGCGCCTGTGCATACATCGTGCGCGCGGCACTGGCCGAAAGATCCCTCTCTTCTCCGAAAGAGCTTCTGAAGGAAACGGGACAGCCGCTGCGCACCTTCTCCATCGATCGGATGAAGAAGAAATTGATCTTCAAATGATGGGGACTAGTGACTGGTGACTAGAAATTAGTGGCTAGGGATTAGGAGCACCAAAGTCGCAGGATGGATGTGCCGCGTAACGGCACCCTTCTACATAGCGGCTCATGCTATCTACTCTAGTCTATTCAACAGTTCTTGTTTCTCATTCTGCAGAATTCTGCCTCTTCGAGGCAGTCTATCCCCTGCCCTTCGGGCACCCCCTTCTCCAAGGGGGGACGCGTTTTAAGCTTATTTCAATACTCCGCGGCGCTTCCATATTTTTATGCGCCGCACCACCATTTCGCATTTCGCATTTCGCATTTCTAATTTCTCATTCATACGAGGCTTTCATCCACAATCCATGGGCGCCCCGCCCACGGGCTAACCCTGAGCCCTAATCCCTAGTCACTTTTATTCGAACCGAGGTCCCTATGACCCACTACACCACCCTTCTTTTCGACCTGGACGGCACGATCTCCGAGTCTGCTCCCGGCATTCTTCACTCCGTCAGGTACGGCCTTGACGCAGTCGGCATCCATGAGACAGATGAGAAAAAGCTCCGCACCTTCATCGGGCCGCCGCTCAATACGCAGATGAAAAAGCTCTACGGCATGAAAGACGATGACATCGTGACCGCCATCACGAAATTCAGAGAGCTGTATGAAGAAAAAGGCGCGCTCTTCGACTGCTCGCCCTATGCCGGTATCGGCGAACTTCTCTCTCTCGCAAAAGCCGCCGGCTATGTACTTGCCGTCTCATCGAGCAAGCCGGAGCCTTTTGTGAAGCGGATCATTGAAAATTTCGGCTTCACATCCTACTTCGATGTCATCTGCGGCAGCGATCCCGATGATGAGCTGAACCAGAATGCGACCATGAGCCAGAAGGCGCGCATCATCGCCAAGACACTCTCCCTTCTTTGCGAAAAGGGCCATGACGCAGCGCGTCTTGCGAAGGAGACCGTCATGATCGGTGATACCGGCTATGACGTAGATGGCGCGCATGACAACCATCTCCCCTGCATCGCCGTCTCCTTCGGCTACGGCAGCCGCGAAGAGCTCGCCGCCCACGGCGCAGACGCTGTCGCGGATACCGTAGGTGAGCTGAGAGAGCTGCTTGGGCTGGAGACTGGTCACGAGTGACTCCGACACTTTTCCCGTTCTGCTCCACTCTCTTTCATTCTGCCTCTCTATTCGCGGCGAAGCCGCCAGCACCATTTCTCATTCAAAAAAGGGGCTGTGAAGAAATGAATCCTCATTTCTTCACAGCCTCTTTTTACTTTGCTTTCATTTGGTTCAGGGTTCAGGGTTCAGGGTTCAGGGTTCAGGGTTCAGGTGGCGGCTTCG
>JAIJLI010000308.1 GCA_022722495.1 Dialister sp.
ATCATTATAAGTAAAAGATGTAATAGATGTACCACTGTACAACCTACTTATTAAAACTATAAAATTAATCTTGCAGATTCTACACACATTAATCTGCTTTCTTATATATGAAGGAGGCATATTCACATACACCCGCAATCAATAGACTCTAATTCTTGCGATTATTTACCGCAGGCTATCTCTAGCCTACCTATTATATTTCGAACTGTCTTTTTAGAAAACGCCCCGGCGGCGACATAACTTCCGCCGAGGCGCGGCATTTTCATGCGCATTCTATGAAATGAATTTCTTCCGTTCTAGACTGTCCTCCGTTAGGCGTCCCGACGGATTTGCAATCCGTCGTAAAAAAAGGTTCGACCTATTAAGCCGGGGGATTTGTAATCCCCCTATCCCATCGATATGCTGGCCGCTGCCTGGGGGTTGGGGATAACATATCCCCAGAGCATAAAGAGGTTAGGTCATTTTTTGACGGCGGATTGCAAATCCGCCGGAACGCCTAACGGGGGAAAGGGCATATCCGGCGCAGCAGAATATCCGGCGCTACGGATGCTTCTAGTGCTAACGGAGGAAAGGCAAATCAGGCACTATTTAAGCGTAGCTGGACGATGATAAGTCCAAGTAATCCTACAAACGCCCGTCGTTTGAGGGCCAGCGATGTTGGTCTGAGTTGCTCCATTGCGTAATTTTGTATTAAAGAAGCCACAGCCACCTGCGCCAGGAATGGTGGATGGTCCTCCTCCTCCACCATTATAGCCACCACCTCCTTGTGATCCAAAGCCTGGATTATATTTATACGTATACCCCCCGATTCCGAATTGCGCATCATTTCTAACATCAACATCTATAGGCGAACTTTGTCCCGGTGCTGCTTGTGTTCCGCCTTTGGCTCTACCAATGCCAGAAAAAGTTCCTTGTCCATCTGCTCCTGAATTTCCTCCACCAGCTCCCGAGGCTTTGCGGTTTACTACAGAACCTCCAGATCCACCAGCAACAAGTAAAAGCTGATCTCGGTTTCCATTATAATTATATGTTTCTCCGTTTCCAATCAAACCGGTAGCAACATGGGTACCACCTCCTCCCCAAGCTCCGGCATCATAGTTAAGACCTTTACTTCTACCATTATTATATCCGGACATATCACCACAACAGATATAAAGCTTTTGTTTTATGCCAGTGGCCGTCCAAAATCCTGAAGAATAACCGGCATTAGCAACTACACCACCGTTTTTACTTTGTCCTTTCGACCCCCAACATTCTAATTGATACTCTGTTATTTCAGGGGTTTCAAATACATGCACAGATTTTTGGGTATTGTATTCATGTACAATCTTTTGAAAAGGAACATCACATTCAACATTTTCTTTAACTACAGGGTTTTCACGAGTAGGTGCAAGACTAATGTCCTGAAGTTTTCCCCACGCATTGTTAATCCTGCTTTCCTTTGGATCTGCTTCAGCTTTAAATTTTACAGTCTTTCCAAACGGAACAACAAAATAGCAGCTGTAATATGTATTTCCTGCACTCAATCCGTTGTTATATGGAATGTTATCGTTAAATTCCAGTGATGGGTAATACGTGGAACCAATAGTCGCAAAATCAGAATAATCTTGACCCTTTACAGGTCTTGCCCCTTTTTCACCATAGAAGTACTTATAAGAATCTTTATTGAATCTTACGGTTCCATTTTGAGAACCTAGCATATGCAGAACCGCCAAACCTACCTGATGTTTCATTTGAGCTGTTAATATTCCGCTAGCATCGAATAGACCTTTTCCTACCTGAAAATCAGCCGATTGGGTTGCTTCAAAACTTTTTTGATTGCTGCTTATCTCCAGATTGTCAATCTTATCTTTAAAGAAATCTTCGGCAGTATCGGCGTTTATATTTACATTTTGCTGGTTTGAGCTATATGGATAGTAGAAGAAATACTTGTTATCTGCCGAGAACGAGAAATTCTTGTTGTCTTTCGTCTTCCACGCAAATGTATTATCTGCTCCTTTCGTTTTTGTAAGCTGCACATTTTCAGCAACTATCTGATTGAATTTATTTACTATGTAAAGACCTACTACGTCGTTCTCTCCGAATGATGTCTTTGGAAAGGAATGAGCTGTCCATGTATCAGGATATACTATCTTCGCATCATCCAACATATTGATAGAGTTGGAAGAAAGCTTATAGATGATGGATTTACCAGCCTCCCATACCTGCCCCTTGAGTGGCACTTTCCATTCCTGAGTTGTTCCATTCATATCCAAATTGAAGCACAACTCAGCACCCTCAGGCAAAGTCTGAGGAATCATCATCAAGGTTTGATTGTCTGATGTGAGCGCCTGGTCTTTATCACCGACAACTATATTCGCATTTGATAAATCAAAGGTATATTCACCTGTTCCATTCACCATTGTCCAAGCAGCTGTTGGCACATTAGCCGTTGCTGATACTGAAAGATTACAGTTGCCCTTGTTAGGGATACCTTTCAGAGTTACGCTTGTCATCTTTCCTCCCTGACCTACAACATCTGCCAAATCCTTATCGATAGCGAAAGATACGGCTGTAAGGGCATGATAGAAATCCAATTGTACAGCATCATCTGCATCCGAAAGCTGACGAGAACCGGTATTGGTTGCAACGATCAAGTCTGGCTGATTGATGATATCATCTGCTGTAGTTGATGCAGTATAGGTAATTTGTGTCTGAACATTATCCTTATCAACACCATAGGTCAACATGCTCTTATCTGCAGAGCTATGAGGAGCGTATGCATGAAAAGACACGGTGGAACCTATCGGCCACCTTGCATTACTATTGTTTGTGAATCCCCAAAATTCACCATCTGTTTTCTCGGCTTCTGCATTATCCAATAACAGAACATTATTTTCTCCTTCCTTATAAATAGCAGTTACGCCAAAGCTACCATAATCACCTATTTTTGTACTCATTGTTCCACGCGTCTGCGCTACCCTTTCGTGCTCTACGTCTTCCAGGGGTGCGCCGGAACGGGTGATGGGTTTTCCTTCCTTGCTCCAGATATGGATGCCATCCTGCACTACCGAATGGAGATAGAGGGGTTTTCCGAAAGGAGTTGACACGACGATGGGACCCTTCTCGGTGGCAGCAGCTATGGCAGCACGGGAAGAGGAAGCGGGAGACATGGGTTTCCAGCTGTTGTCGAGCGTTGCATGAAACGTGATTTTATCTTTTGATAGATTGGCTTGCTGCAGTGATTCGCTTTCTGAACATGACGTAAAGGATGCGAGTACACTGAGTGCCAACAAACTGCTTTTATAAGTT
>JAIJLI010000309.1 GCA_022722495.1 Dialister sp.
CCAGAAGCGAAGGATCGTAATCATAGGTATACTTGGTATTCTGGCTTCCCAGCTGCTTGAGCTGATCCAAGCCTTCGCGTGTATTTGGCATGGGGATATGCTCCTTTATAAAAAATGAGAAAAATGCGTGTCGATTTCAGGGGAAACTCGTGCTTTTCCGATCCACGGGTTCATTTTCACAGCTTTTGTGCTGCTTCGACGAGCTCATTCCTGTGGCTGCTTCCGGGGAACCACTGGATGCGGAAGGGGAGATGGAATGTCTTTTCGAAGTCTTTGACAAGGGGGGCTGTCGCGTGAGCCGGGACATCGAAATTTTCCCGATCTGTATAGACGCGAAGATCCATCGCAGCCTTGTAGGAGGTACAGATGACACGGGTGATGCAGTGCTCCTGACTTTCATCGAGGCCTTCCGCCATGGCAAGGAAGAGGGAGAGGATGCGTACCTGACGCATCTGCGCCGCCGTCAGGATATGCGCCTGTCCATTTGCCTTGAGGTACTTTCCGGAGTATCCATGGTGAAAAGCGCAGATCAGAGCGCACATCACTTGTTCGCTGTGTGTCCAGCCGAAGATATGCGCATTCGCTGTCATGTAGCAGCTGTGGCGGGCGTGGCTGTAGTAATTGATGAGATTTCCTATATCATGCAGGCGGGCTGCCGCGGCGAGAATATCACGCATGCGCGGGTCGAGCTTGTGGACCTTCTGCCACTGATCGAACATGGCGAGTGCGGTCACGGTGACATACTTGGTGTGGAAATCATAGGTTATCGGGAGGGTATCGAGATAATTCTGTACCGAGCAACGGAGCATGTCGTGCTGCTTTTCTCCGTTTTTGTCGTAGATGGGATCATAGTAGTGGAAGAATAGCCCTTCACGCAGACCGCAGCCGGAGATCGTGAGATACGACGCCTTCGCCTTCCGTAGGATCTCCTGAATGACGAGCGCACCTGCGATGATGATGTCGGCGCGCTCGGAAGAGAGCCCGTTGATCTTCTGCCGCTCCTCATAGGATTTCCCCGTGATCATGCGGACTTCTTCGAAGACATCCTCGACGGTGAAACGATAGTTGTGGAGCTTCGGCAGCGGATAATTCACCGCGCGCTGGTGGATCTTGGCGAGATTTCGGACAGTACCGCCAATGCCGATGACGGGCAATGGCTCACTGGGGAACCACTCGACTTTGGAAAGCACATTCTGGATGAAGCGCTGTATGGTCTCGATCTTATCCTGATTCACCTCGCGGGAGGATTGAAACATCTCCGTCAGCGTCACTGCACCGATCGGGATGCTGATAGAATGGATGCGTTTTTTGTTTTTGACGAGGGAGATCTCTACGCTCGCCCCGCCCAGATCGAAGAGGAGGAAATCCTTCTGATCAATGGTATGGCTGACACCGGAAAAGCCAAGCGCAGCCTCGGCCTTGCCACTGATGATTGTCATGGGGATGCCGGTCGACATGCGGACGCGCTTCAAGAAAGAAGCCCCGTTGATGGCATTTCTGACGGCTGCCGTCGCGACAGCGAGTACCTTTTTGATCTTTTGCACTTCAATGATATGGGAGTAGACCGCAAGGCATTGGAGCGCACGCTGCTGTGCTTCCTCTGTCAGAAGACGGGAGGAGAGCGTCATCCCCTCCGCCAGACGGATAGATTTTTTTTCCTGATAAATCAGTTTGTAAGCGCCGTGCTCTCCGATCTGCATGATGATGAAACGGATAGAGTTCGAGCCTAAGTCAATGATCGCGATGCGTTCCATGGAGTCTCCTTGAAAAAATAAGAAATGGAAAAGCTGGAGGAGAGATGCTTCCTCTTTTTTAAGTCATTTCTCTCTATGATTTTATTGCGGTTCTTTTCTATTCTACATCATTCGCGAAATGCTGAAAAGGGGCGCGATGGTCGCGAATTTCCGCTTATTGTGATATACTTTTGTAGAAAAGTGCTTCCATGATTGTTGATAGAAGGAGGATAAGGAGGATTATATGAATTCCGTCACACCCATCTGGCCCGCTGTCTTTTTAGGCATGTATCTGTTTCTGGAATCGCTGGACTGGGGGCTGTCACTCGCTGCCCCCTTTGTAGCAAGGAATCAGGAGGAGAACAAAGCGGTGCTCTCTCTTTTAAAACCGGGTATCGACCTCAATGAAGCCTGGCTGATCTTTGGCCTGTCGCTTGTCGCATCGGCGGTGCCTGCGGCTGCGGGAGATACGATGCATGACTCCGTCATGGCGGTGCTTTCCGTGGCCGTCGTGGGTAGCGCGCTTCGCATCCTTGCGGCTTTCTTCAAAAATGTGTTCGGAAGTGCGCTGATCATGAAAGGGATGAGTCTTTATTCCGCTCTTGCTCTGTTTGTGATCGGTCTTTCCGGCGGCTCTATGGTGACAGGCGGAGATCTGATGTCCGGGGTGGGGATCGTGATCTCACTCTGGCTCATTCTGGCCGCTTTTGAGCTCGCTGCTCTCTATGGCGCGGTAAAGATCATGAACCCGCTCGGCGAGCGCTGCCGCGCGGCCTTCCTGGTATCGAGCATCCTCCAGCTGCTCTTCTTCCTCGGCATGGTATTCCTGCTGAAAGGGGACATCGCAGACGGTCCGCTTTCCGGTCTCTTCTGGATCGGTCTTGCCGTATCGTCCGTTTTGAGCATCGCTGCCTTCGTCCTCGCTCGCATGCGCCGCACGATGGTCGCTCTGGCTGCACTGTATATTGCGACATTCTTCTCCGTCAGTCTGTATGCGGCCGGGCTTTCGTCCAAAATGCAGGGCGCATCGACGCCGGATCCCATGGTCATGGCGGTCATCACCGGATGGACTATCGCTGTTCTCCTGTGGCGTCTCTATCGGAAGAGAGTGGCCTATGAGTGGAAGGATCATATCTAAAGAAAACGCGGATCAGCATATGGCCTTTGATAGTTATCCGTCAAAGATTCCTGCAGAAACGAGGTGAATCACATGGGTGAATTATATAAGACACAGCATACCATCGATGAAATGCTTGATCGCATGGGCGTGAAGATTGTCCTTGACTCGGAGCATCTTTCTGAAGAAGATCGATTTGAAGCGGAAAAGCAGGGGGCTTCCGTCGTACTGAAAAAAGTATCCGATAAAGGGAAAGCGAAAGAGTAACTGGCTTACCTGCTTTTCAGGCCATAAAAAAAGGAGATCCGGAATGGATCTCCTTTTTTTTGCCTGCTCTCAATGACCGATCACATCCAGAATGGCCAGGATGAGCGTGCCGGGGACACCGAAAATAGCGACCACGATGCCATGCATCGTATTCCATAGCATGTGGGTGATGC
>JAIJLI010000310.1 GCA_022722495.1 Dialister sp.
CCTCTATCAGTCTTCTCGTTTTTATAGAGACCGGATAGATAGTGGATACATTTGTTTTTCATCGGACATGGTTCGGTGAAACAGTAGGTGATGTTGCTAGGTACGTTTCCGTACTCAAAAGCCTTTTTCAGTAATTCCTTTTCATCCATGTTTCTTAAGTATTAAGAATAAAACATTCTGTTTTACTAAACGCAAAAACATCCTGTTTATTGCCTTATAAATGCTATTATTATCACTTCATAAAGCATTTTTTTCGATGCAAGCAAGAAATCATGATACTTTTCGCTAATTTATGATACTTCTCTCTTCATTTTCAGAGAAGTCTCATTTGTGATAAAGTTCTGTGTATTAAAGATATAACTCTTATTTTATGCCGAAAAATGAGACTTTGATACTTTTTTGAGAAAAAAGATTTTTACGTGCGTATATTTATTGGTTCTTTATCGCTTGCGTACTTCTTTCTAAATTTCATTATAGCCTCATCCCTTTTGTTGGAAGAATCATGTTCCGCAGATACCCCTCCTTTTTATTATAATTCCCCCTCACACAACTTTTTTCGAAAGTTTTTTGCTAAAAGTTTTGTTGTTTCGAATAACATTTGTACCTTTGTAGCAACATACTCACCCCCGCTTCCCTTTAGAACAGCGCGCTCAGGGTGAGTCTTTTTTGTTCTTTTTGCCATGTTCGGTGTTTAGCTATTCGATAAATGCAGAAGAAGATAGATCTGATATTGACAAATTTGTAATCAACCATATAATAATAGGTAAGCAATGACCGGAAAGATTGGAAGAAAAAAGGTATTGAAGTTTCGCGACTTCCCAACACGCCTACATGGCGAGGTGTTCTTTGTAGAGAATGGGTATGATGAAAAGTTGAACCTTTCCATCATCAACCATCTCGTGAATATCAACAACTTGTTTATCAGCAAGTCTATTCATTTTAATTATTTCCCATTTCTGGGTCCTCATATCAAGAAGACAGCTCTCTACAGCTATCCTGCGATGAATAAAGAGGATTTGAACATCTCTGTTCCTTCCGATTTGCTGTTGTCGCAATTGGTAGAAGAAAAGAATAAGGAGAAATTACATCCTAGCATCTTACAGCTAGACCATGAGGAGGATGGCATATATTATGTCAATTCCTATTCTTTGTCTATAGAGGAAGATGCGGATTTTATGCCATTGATGCAGGCTGCGTATGATAAGTTGCCGGATTGCAAAGTGATGTTCAGCTCTGTCGATGATTTTCCATACAGTATATTTGATCCTAAACCGATTCCGGCAGATGAAACATTCAGCTATGATATCAGGCAGAAGATGAAGGAGGTGTACCGACAGGTACAGGACTTGCGTCTTGGCGGAGTAAGCGATTGGGTGCTGAAGCAGTATCTCTTTCCACCCAAGAATCTGAGTAGAATGGTCATCACGGAGAATTACGATATCATACTGCCCGACTATCATGATATGACTATCAAGATGGAGCCATTGGTAAAGGCGGTGTATATTCTCTTTTTGCGTCATGAGGAGGGAATCCTTTTCAAATGTCTGTCGGATTATAGGGAAGAGCTATATGATATCTATGTGGATATTCGCAAGAAATCGAACAACAACGGGACTCATCTTTCAGAAGAGAAGATTCGCCAGAGCATCGAAGCCCTGACGAATCCATTGTCTAATTCTATCAATGAGAAATGTGCCCGTATCCGCCAAGCCTTCACTCTCCAGTTTGATGAAAGTCTAGCCGGGAGTTATTTCATTGATGGCAATCGTGGCGAACCCAAGAAGATACCATTGGATAGAAAGCTTGTGGAGTGGAAGTGAATTTTCTTAGGTATTCTTCCTGTATAACAAATAGACTCCTATGGCAACCCAAACGCTCGGTCCGAGGTTTGGATTGCCACGCATAATGATACTGATAAAGCCAATTACTCCAATCAGAATACATGCCCATCCCCAAATCTTCAACTTAGTTCTTCTTTTCAAGCTCATTTGGCGTTTTCTTCTTAGAGCATAATACGACAATGAGACCAATCACCACATTGATGAGTGAGATACCAAAAGCCCATCCGAAACCAATCTTTCTGTTTCTTCCCAGGCAACCAACGCCGAATGCTAAAGCAACGGCAATCACGAAAAAAAAGAGTCTTTCCATATTCCTATTATTTTTATTGTTATTTTGGCTGCAAAAATAATAAATGGTGGTAGATGCTGCAAATGTTTAGGCTCCACAAGGCTTGTGGAGGTAAGTTTTTCCCGAGTTTGTACATCTGTTTGCAAAAAAAAACTAACTTTGCCATCTCATAAAGTATTAATTTAAAAAGATTATAATTATGATGTTACCAATTATTTCAGTATTGATTGGCATAAGTTTGATGTATTACATCCGCCAGAAAAGAGCAGAAAAAGAGATGGATGAGATCGTTAATTCTATCTCGCCATCTAATGATAGCAATGAGAATATTGGTACTAGAGACTTGTGTCTTGAGTTGCTCCGGCAGCTTAATTGTGAAGTTCGTATAGAGCATGATGACATTTACTTCACGTATCAAAATGAGAAGTTTATGATAGAGGCTTCAAACGAATCAGCCTTTATTACAATTTGGGATCTTCATTGGGATATGGTGGATTCGGAGAATATCCAAGATGTAGAGAATATGAAAAAGGCTGTTAATCGTACTAATCAATTAGTGCATAATACGGTCTTGTATATGTCGTATGAGGAAGAAAAGTCTTATTATATTCTGTCTAAGTTGCAATGTTTGCTAATGCACAACATTCCAAACACAAAAGCCTATCTTGCTGCGATTCTTAATGACTTTTTTAGAAACAAGCAATGTTACTCCCAGGTTCTTGGTGACATTGATAAAGAGGGGGCGTAGATATAAATGCCGTTGTTGTCTTGTAAAATGAAATGAACCAGATCCATTGTTTGATAAGTTGTGTTCTCTACAAAAAGTCGGTAAAAATCGAAAGAACAACGACTAGAGCGATTGCTGTATCAGTTTCGGCTTTGCCCCAGCAGGGTTTTATTAGATGTTATTATTTGAACCATAAACAAACGTTAAATTATTTAGTTAACTCTACATTTCTCTTAATTTCCTTCTTTGGTCTAATTTTATTTTATTATTTTTGTAGTTAAATAACGGCAATTCTATAAAGTAAAGACCATCAGGTTTTATCTAATTCTTTAACGAAAATGGAAGATTCTGCCAATCAGCCTCTTATGGCTGATGCTTCATTGTATAATGGGCAACCTACTGACACAGGTTCATCGTGTCCAAGTGCAAGAC
>JAIJLI010000311.1 GCA_022722495.1 Dialister sp.
GGTATAACCAGGTGGATCTGATGTTTGCCGCGTGGATGAAGGAAGCAGGCTATGATTACAGGCCGGATGCACTCGTCCGCATCCGCAGTGCTCACACGCAGTCCCTCTTATCCCGAAAGGAGCGTTTTCAGAATATCAAAGGCGTTTTTCACATCGCGAGGTCTATGGATGTGAAAGGGAAAACCATCCTTGTCGTGGATGATATTTATACGACGGGGGCTACGATGGAGGCGGCCGCTCATGAGCTTATGCGCGCGGGAGCGAAAAAAGTCATGGGCATGACGATTGCGAGCGGGGCCAGCTAAGGAAGGGCTTCCCCTGGTATACCGGCTATGTATAAAAAAGGAGGTTGTATGGCTGAGATATCGGCTGATTTCCGTCCTGCCAGGATGGAGGAGATCTATGAGATCGCACGAAGACTCCATTGGAAGATCGTGCAGGAGGAAGAAAAACCATTTTTCTATCACTTTGTATACACCGGCGAGGATCTTCCTCGGATGCAAGCGGGGAAAGACTGGTCTTTTCTGGTGCTGAACGAGAAGGGGACGGCAAGTCTCATGCTTGAGCGTATCCAGTGCACGGCAGCCATTTATGAGTGTGAGAGGGTGACGACCCAGAGCGGTCTTACCGAGAATGCGTTCGTCATGCGAAGCTTTATGAATAAAGTCAAGATCCTTGATAAGACGCTGCGCAAAGAGCTTCACAGCTATGCGCCGGAGATCGTGCTCCGGAGGAAATGACCCTGTGGAGTGTTTTGCCCTCCGTGAGCCTCGTGTAATTGATGAAGGAGAATATGTATGTATTTTGCCAATCCGAAAGCGTTCGCCAGACCGCTTCGCAAACTGTTAAGATCCTATCTGCTGTCTGTGACGGCGGGGGATATCATGCTCGGAGAGGTGGCAGACCACCTCTGCGTGAATGATCTCGACCGCGGGCTCTCGGATAAAGAGCGGATCCGTGCGGCAGCCGATATCGGATTCACAGATACGGTGGATGACGCTATCGAGAACATCTGGGAGGATCCGGAAGGCCTCATCCCATACTCTGCGCTTTGTGATCTGTATGATCCGGAAGGCCTGTGGAAGGCGCTGATGAAGGAGATCGAAGAGCACACCCATTTCTATGACGCCTCTTTGGTGACGAAGAATCCCTACTACATCCATGTGCATGCACCGGAAGCGAAGTCGGGGACGATCGAGCTGGGGACGATCGAGCTGGGGACGACCGACTATCTTGGCGGGGAATTCTTCCAGACCTATCATCAGGGCTATTCGGCCAAGCGGCCTTTTGGCTATGCGGATATCGGTTTCTTTGATGAGCGCGTCGCTTTTCCTGTCATCAGAGAAAACGGCCATGTGTGGATGAGTGTCGTCATGAGTGAGATCGAGTCGATGGAAGAGCCACTGGCGCGCGCCCACGGAAAGGTCATCACCTATGGCCTTGGCCTGGGCTACTATGCATTCATGGCGGCAGAAAAGAAAGAGGTGGAGTCTGTCACGGTGGTGGAAATGAATCCCCACGTGATCGCTCTCTTCAAGACACACCTTCTACCGCAGTTTCCGCATAAGGAAAAGATCCATATCATCGAAGCGGATGCGATGGATTTTATTCGTGAGCAGAATGATGGGGCCTATGATGTCGCCTTTGCTGATTTTTGGGGAGGGGTCAGTGATGGGCTTTCCTTGTACCTGAGATTCATGCCTCTCACCGCGCGTTTTCAAAGGACACTGCATGAGTTCTGGATAGAAAGCTGCTTTTTGGAGTACCATTTCCGCCCTGTCATGCTGAAAGTACTGCTGGATATGGGGCTCTCCTATCCGCTGGTCCTGCCGGAAACGGGTCAATCGGAGCGGAGGATCCAGAAGGCTTTCTCCCGTTTCCTGAAACAGTGGGACTATACGATCGAGACGGAAGAGGATCTCGCATACCTTCTGACGAATGACTGCCTCATCCGCCTCATGCATCAGTTTGCGATAGAATATACTAGAGACTAGTGGCCGGGGATCGGCTGTATGGTGACTTGCCGCATTCGAGCATCGCCTGTTTGCGTATGCGGACGCGCGCATCGCTCCCCTTGGCCTTCCGTATCTATGGAAAGACTTCCAAAGGGGCAAACCCTACATCCCGCATCCAATGACCTCAAATATTAGAATTTTCTAAAAAAGAAAAAGTGTATACTACATTATTTCTATAAGTATGATACAATAACGATAACTGTGAAAGAGAAAGTATACTATTGTGGAGGCATACAATGAACAGACAACTTTCAATGGAATTTGTAAGAATCACAGAACAGGCTGCACTTCTGGCGGGGCGTTTGATGGGGACAGGCGATAAGGAAGGCGCTGATCAGGCTGCGGTAGACGGCATGCACCAGCAGTTTGCCAAGACACCGGTCTCCGGTACTGTCGTCATCGGCGAAGGCGAAATCGATGAAGCACCGATGCTGTATATCGGCGAAAAAGTCGGTCAGGGCGGAGAAGAGGTCGACATCGCTGTCGATCCGGTCGAAGGGACGAACCTGGTAGCGAAGGGCAAAGATGGCGCGATCGCGGTCCTTGCTATTGCACCGAAAGGCTGCCTGCTCCACGCACCGGATATGTATATGCAGAAGATCTGCGTCGGCCCGAGAGCGAAGGGATGCATCGATATCAATGCATCTGTCACTGAAAACCTGACTCGTGTGGCGAAAGCGATGGATCGTGAGATCTCTGATCTCACCATTGTTGTCCTTGATCGTGAAAGACATGAAGGCATCATCCGCGAAGCCAGAGAAGCCGGTGCACGCATCCGTCTCATTACCGATGGGGATGTCGTACCGTCCATCGACTGCGGCATTCAGGGCAGCGGTATTCATATGGTCCTCGGCTCCGGCGGTGCGCCGGAAGGCGTCCTTGCCGCTGTCGGTCTGAAATGTCTCGGCGGTGATATGCAGGCGAAGCTGCTCCCGCACACGGAAGAAGAAGTCCGCCGTCTGCATGCTATGGGCATCACCGATCCGAACAAGGTTCTGACCTTAGATGACCTTGTCAAAGGCGATGACTGCATCTTCTCGGAAACGGCGATCACCGACTGTGCGATGCTGAAAGGCGTCCGCTACTTTGGCGGCGGTGCCAGAACCAGCACGCTGGTCCTTCGCTACAAGACCGGTACGGTTCGTTTTGTAGATACCATTCACCGCTTCGGTGAACCGGATAAGAAACCGGCTGTCAGACTTTGGTAATACGGCTCTGTTTGAAAGGGGCTGTGAAGAAATGAATCCTCATTTCTTCACAGCCCCTTTTTA
>JAIJLI010000312.1 GCA_022722495.1 Dialister sp.
AACAGTCGCCTCCTTCTCTTCCCTAATATCTTTCTTTTCCTCAGAAGATGCTTGCTTATTCTCTTCCTCGTGATACTCTCGATGTTCTTCCTCATTCTTATCGGTGGAGACTTGCGTTTCTTGCTTCACCTCGGTTTCCTCAACTTCCTTTTCAGATGTAGTCTGCTTCTGCGTCTGTCCTTTCTGCAGGATGTCTGCAAACAAGGTAGCAGCAAGATGCTTTTTGTACTCGTTCTTGTCTTCGGCTATCCACATCCGTTGCCATTGGCTTGGCGATACCACACGAGGCTGCAACTTGTCTGCGCCATCAATGGTGGCTGCACACAGAATGACATCGTTCTTTGCCTTGAACACGTTCACTTTCTGTATGCGGTTCATGTCCACCTCGTTGTGCTGACCGCTGCCAAACAAGTCCACCTTCAGGTCTGGCTTTGTCTCTGCCATCGCATAGTATTTCTGTGCCAGTTCCACCCTCAAACTGTCCATCGTGTCCTGCGCCTGTTTCAGCGTGGTGAAGAAGCGGTTTAAGTCCGCCTTGTCTGGATAGATGGAAAAAGCCTTTTGTCCTTCTGGCTTGATATACATCGCCCAACGCTTGTTGTCATCCTGCACCATCTGTATGCGGTCGAAGCCCACCTGCTTGCTCTGGCTCACGGCATCACTCACGTCTATCTTGGATATGTCTTCCAGTTGCCAGTTCTTCAATCTTGCCACAGTGATGTCCTTTCCTGCAAAATAGCTGTCATCAGGATGGTAGCCCAAAGCGCCATCGGGATTATAGAACTTGACAGACAGAAAACCTTCCTTCTGTAAGGCATGTTCGATGCGCTGCTTGCTCATGCCCGACACCTCGTTGTTCACTTCCAATGATGCTCCTGCTGGCAACACCACATCAGCACTCTTGTTTTCCTTGTCTCTTACAATCACCACAAACTTCTGCTCGCTGTCAGGATGCTTGGCTATCTCGTCTGCCACGAAATAATGCTTGGGCATCTTCGATTGCATCTCGTTTGTCTGCTGCTCGTTCTTCAAGGATGAATATTCTATTTTCTCGCCACGTTCCGCCTTGCGGATAACGTCCAAGGCATTGTTCACATCACTCTCTATGGCATCTATCAGACATGGATTTTCCTTCAATTCGCGATTCCAGTAGTCCACCAGACCGACATTTTCCTTAGAAATCTTGGCAGGCATACCCATTTCCATCATCTTGATGCCCGAAGCCAGTTCCACCACCAGTTTCTCTTGCTTCACGGCATCCTCCGATGGCGCAATGCCGTTTTTCATCACCATGCCTTCCCTTGCCAGTCGCTGTTGGTGTCCTGTGGCACTCACCACTTGACGCAGCATCTCCTGCACATAATCGCTATATTGCTCAAAGTTCTCCTGCTTGGGCATATACACTGCATCTTTTTCTGTGTCATAATGTGCCACTCCGCTTCCGTCTTTACGCACAGCCATCAGATTGTCCTTCATCTTCTGGGTGAAGTCATTCACTTGACTACGCAATGCCTTGTCTTCATTCGCACCGACATTAGCCTTCATCACCTCGTAATACTTTTCCTTGTCTTTCAAGGGGAGCATGGTCTGGTCAATGTTGAACAGCACTCGTATCTCCCGATTATGGATGCCCTTGTACTGTGTCTGGTCGGTAGCCGACAATTCCTGGTAGTCCTTTCTGCTGATGATGTCTTCTGGATTGTGTCGGTTCACATACTTGTTCCACGCATACCAGTTGAACGGCACGCCTCTCTCATGCGCCATCACCGCCTCGTCTCGCTTCTTGGCTTCGCTAAATAACGTGTAAAGATTTGTAGAAAATCCGTTCTTGTCGGAGTTCAATCCCATCACGAGGGCATTGAACGGACTCACTGCCGCTCCCTTTGGGTAAAACCGTGGATATTGCTTTCCTTGTTCGTTCAGCCAAACACCCTTGTTGTCGGCTGCTTTCGACAGGGCTTCGGTGATCAGTGACACTTGACGCTCTGCCGCATTCTTCTCTTGTGGACTTTTCTCTTTCATTGTATGATTGTTTTACGATTTATCTTATCTTGAACGTTGGATAACTTCTCGCAGCTCTGCGTTTTCCATCGCCTCGTTTCTCACATTTCTCACTTCTTGCTCGCCATAGTTGCGTTCTGCCATCTGTCTCGTCTGGTCACTCTTGGCAAGCACGGCATTGGCAAGGGTGTTGAGTGGTAAGGCTCCTGCTTGATATGCTCCAACCACATGCTCTGGCAGTTGGATGGTGTATGGCACTCGGTCGATGGTTGCCACTAAACAGTTGCCTTGTAACACAGGGTTGGCTATTCGGAGATTCAACAGTTCGTCTGGATAGGACTTATATTGCACTGCTTGTACTGTTGTATTACCGTATGATACAGCATTTCCATTATTGCTTTCCCGTTTGTTTGCCAATGCTTCATGTCCTGCCTTGTTCAGCAGATTGGCACCGCCCATACCGATGAGTGTCATCTTCAATAGCGGATTCTTCACGAACATTCCTGCAAGAATGGCGGCTATCGGCATCATATTGTCCTTCAAGCCTAATGATTGCGTCTTGCCAGTGAACAGTCCAACAAGGATGTCGGGCAACATAGCTATCACATAGCCGAGGTTATTGCCGATGTCGCTGAAACCGTCCAGTCCGAAGTTCTTCAACAGTCCTTCCCAACCGTTGTTGTTATCATTTTCAGGTTGTTCTTGCTGTTCTTCTTCTGATTGCGCTTGCTGTTGTTCATCAGTTTCTGTTTGTTGCGCCTCTGCATCTTTCTTTTCCTGGATGATGCGCTCTGCCTCTGCAACCTTGGCTGCGTCGTGCTTGGCTTTCTCTTCCAGATAGGCATCTTCCTTGCCGGGTGCCACTATCAGCGGTACATTCTTGTATTTCGGATCGTTCCGTTTCTCTTGCTCTTTTTGGAAAGGAAACTTAAAACTGTTGTCTGTCCATGCCATAGGTGTAAATGCTTTTTGTGGGATATGTATCTTGTTATGGAGTTTGCTGTTGAGCGTCTTGACATAGCCATTGTCGGTGGCATTCACTTTCTTGGCTTGTGAGCGAAAACCAGTGAAGGCATTGCCGTTCTGTCCGAATACACCCTTGCTGATGCTTAATTCCATGGCTTGCTCTTTCCGCTGTTCTCCGTTTCCCTTCTTGGAATTGAGGACATAGCCCAATGCCATGTCGCTCCCCACCAAGGTTGCCGATGACTTCCAACTGCCGATACCGCCCATGGTCACGGCATCTACTACCGAGGCGGTAGCCTTTCCTGCAAACTT
>JAIJLI010000313.1 GCA_022722495.1 Dialister sp.
GGCACAGGCGGTATGAAAGACAGATGAGGAAAGCGGAGAGGTGTGCGGCACATGTGGGGAAAGCGTGAGTTCCTGACTGCGAATGACAAAGATTTCTCGCTTGCACTCGAAATGACGATACGGGAGTCTGATGTCTCCCAGTCTCCAGTCCCTAGTCACCAGCCACCAGTCACCAGCTACCAGTCACTAGTCACTAGTCACTAGTCTCTAGTCACCAGATCCGCCATTTCCTTCGCCCATGCCTTTGCGCGGGCGAAGTCCTCTTCATTCGGATGCTTCTCGGCCTCCTCCAGTCGGGCGAGGCGTTCGGGGGTCATTTCATGGGCCGTCTCCTGGGCAAGCCCTGCCAGCTTCTTCTGATGGAAGGAATTCACGCGCCCCTGACAGAGGAAGGTGCCAAGACAGGTGGCATCCTCGGGAAGAAGAGCGGCGGCATTTTCCAGATACATCTTGGCCGCCTCCGAGTCAGGCCAGGTACCGGCGGTCGCATAGATCGCCACATGTTTTCCAAAAAGGGAAGAAAGCGTCTTCTGCGCGAGAGGATCTGCGCCCCGGCGGTAGCCCCAGAAGCCGACAAAGACAAGATCGTAGGAAGAGAGGTCGTTTCCCTCGCGCCCCTCCTCCATGATCTCCTTCTCCTCCGGCAGCGCCTCAAAGATCGCCTCCGCGACCGCCTTCGTATTGCCCGTGCGGGAAGACCAAAGGACTAATGATTTCATAGAAACCTCCTTAATTCAATGAGAAATGAGAAATTAGAAATGCGAAATGAAGGTGCGGCGCATCAAGTCATAAAGCGCCGCATGATCAAATAATACATTCTGCTCCCTTCATTATCCATAAGCCGTTCCCTTTTGTCAAAGAATTGACAGAGTTTTCCAAAGGCACTAAGATGAAGAAAAAGCGGTCAAGAGGTTGACCATTCTTTCGAAAACTCGCGGCGCTTTCATTTTTTCGCGCCGCACCACCATTTCTCATTTCTCATTTCTAATTTCTAATTCTACTGCCTGCCAAAGCCGTAATGTATTGTACTTCAAAGGAGCCTCATCATGCGTCGCTGGATCATGCATGTCGATATGGACGCCTTTTTTGCGTCTGTCGAACAGAGAGACGACCCCGCGCTCCAAGGCAAGCCTGTCATCGTCTGCGGAAAGAGCCGCCGGAGCGTCGTTGCGACCGCCTCCTATGAAGCCCGCGCCTTTGGCGTACATTCGGCGATGCCTCTCTCGCAGGCGAAGCGCCTCTGCCCCCATGGTTGCTTCGTCGCGCCTCACTTCGAAGCCTACCGTGAAGCATCGGATGCGATCCATCAGATCATACTCCACTATGCGGACGCCTACGAGCCGATCTCCCTAGACGAAGCCTTCCTCGACATCTCCGGCATGGGAAGCCAGTATCCGACGCTTGGCTCGATCGGACGCGCCATCAAAGAAGAGATCCGCTGCGCCGTGCATCTCACGGCCTCTGTCGGCATCGCGCCGAATAAATTTCTTGCCAAGATGGCGAGTGACATGAATAAGCCGGACGGCCTCTGCATCATCCCCTACGGAAGAGAGCAGGAAGTCCTCGCACCCCTTCCCGTGCGCCGTCTTTGGGGCGTGGGCAGCGTCACGGAGAAAAAACTCCTGGCCGCCGGATTTCGTACCATCGCCGACATCCAAGAGGCAGCGCCGGAAAAACTCTCCGCCCTTCTTGGCAATCAGGGGCCTCTGCTGAAAGCCCTCTCCCTTGGCATCGACGAGCGCCCCATCATCTCTTCCCGGCAGGTGAAATCCATCGGCGATGAATCCACCTATGAATATGACCTGACCGATCGCCCAACGATAGATCGGGAGATCGCGATCCACAGTGACATCGTCGCACAGCGCCTTCGCAGGCACGATCTTGCCGCGCGCACGATCTCTCTCAAGATCCGCTTCGCGTCTTTCAAAACCATCATGCGGAGTCTGTCTCTGGAGGAAGGGACGAATCTGCAGGAGACCATCGACAGTGCCTGCCAGACCCTGCTTTCCCGCATCCCGCTCACCGAAGGCATCCGCCTCATCGGCGTCACCGCATCGAATCTTGGCGCGCCTCTGTCCATCCCTTCGCTCTTCTCAGACAAAGAGGAGAAGCGCGCCCGTGCCGCCAAAGCCATGGACAGTATCCAGCAAAAATACGGCAGGAAAGCGCTCCGGAAGGGATTCTGGCTGGAAAAATAGAATTCGGGGTCAGCCCGCGTAGCGTTCCCTCCCTTGATCGCACGAGAAAGAGGTTCCGCGGGTTCTATAGTTTCAAGAGGTTCAAAGGGGTTGGTGCGGCGCATAAAAATCAGAAGCGCCGCGGAGTTTTGACAGCGCTTCGCGCGAAATGACGATACGGGAGTCTGATGTCTCCTAGTCACTAGTGACTGATTACTTGAATACTACTTTCGGGAATCGCCCCATATATACTCGCGGCGAAGCCGCCACCTTCATTCCTAATTCCTAATTCCTAATTTTCTAGAACCCTGAACCCGACAACCCGAACCCTCTTCCCTTCATGCGCTATAATGAAAGTATCCCTATCATTTTCAAGAAAAGAGGTCTTACTATGGTCAATACAGAACGAATGAAACGCACCTTCACGGAGCTTGTCTCCCTCTACGCACCGAGCAAAGGCGAGCGTGAAGTCTGCGAATATTTAAAAAAGAAGCTGAAAAGCCTCGGCGCCTCGAAGATCATCGAAGACAATGACGGCTCCGTCAATGGCGGAAACTGCGGCAATCTGATCGCCGTCTGGAATGGCAATGCCCCGGGCCTTCCCTCCATCGCACTCACCGCGCACATGGACTGCGTCGAACACTGCAAGGACATCGAGCCCATCTTGGAGGGCGGCGTCTTCACCTCGAAAGGCGACACCATCTTGGGCGGCGATGACAAGGCCGGCGTGACCGCCATCCTGGAAGGCATCGCCCTCATGAAGGAGATGTACATCCCGCACGGCAAGATCACTGTCATTTTCACCGTACAGGAGGAGATCGGTCTCTTCGGCTCCAAGTACATCGAAGAAAAATACATCCAAGGCATTGACTTCGGCTACGTGCTCGATGCCGACGGCCCTGCCGGCTCTCTCTACAACGCCGGCCCGTCCCAATACCAGCTTTCCTTCACCCTGAAAGGCGTCGCAGCGCATGCGGGCATGGCGCCGGAAAAAGGAACGAATGCGATCGCCATGGCCGCAGAGGCGATCACACGCTGCCCGACAGGACGCATCGATGAGGAGACCACCTGCAACATCGGCACCATCACCGGCGGCAC
>JAIJLI010000314.1 GCA_022722495.1 Dialister sp.
TACATTCTCATGTAATTCCGTGCCGTCTGCTCATTGATAACGTATTCCTCTGCAGCTTCATACCGGCTGATTTCGCCGTCGTAAATGCGGCGGCCAATGTCCAATCTCTGTTCTTTTGTGTACTTCACGGCAAACCTCCTGTCCTGTGAGGGAGAATTTCTGTCCGATAATTAATTTCGTACTATCCGTACAGTATACACCGTATGTCCAAAAATTACCCCCTCCGTGTCCAATTTTAGTTTACCACTTCAAGATTCACCACAAACCAAACACGAGAGGTGCTACGTGATGTCTCAATTATACACCAGTCAGCCGACAGTTAACAGACTCCTGACGACTTTTTCTTCCTTGTTCCCATCTGCGACGAGACGGACGCGCCATCTGCTGGCGTGGTTACTCATTGCTCAACTGGCTCTGGAGTCGGCGCCGTCGGTGCGCTGCCTGTTCCGGCAGTTCCTATCGAAGCAGACGGACGCATCGCTCAACAGCTATTACCGCGCCCTTGGCAACGGCCTCGTCACGGATGCATCCATTCGCCAGGCCTTGGCGCTGCAGGCGCTTGCCATAGTGCCAGAGGCACTGCGGCAGGAGCCTATCCTGCTCAGCGTGGACGACACGTCCATTGCCAAGTGGGGCAAGCACTTCGACGGTGTAGGCATCCTGTACGACCACGCCAAACACGATGGCAAGTCCTATTTCAATGGGCATGCCTTCGTCAGCCTGACGATGAGCGTGCCGGTCCTCCATGAGACCGCAGGCAAGCAGCAGATCCGTTATATCGCGGTGCCGATTGGCTACGTCATGAGCAACGGCGAAGCCTCGAAGCTGACACTTGCCTGCCAGCTTCTCGATGAAGTCATGCCAATCCTTGAAAAACGCCAGGTCATCCTGCTCTTCGATAGCTGGTACGCCAAGCGCGAGTTGCTCGCACATGCTCTCAGCTATCCGAATCTCAATGTGACCTGCAATGCACGCCACGATACGGCCATGTTCGAGTTGCCGGATTCGACGGCAGGCCGTCGCGGCCGTCCACCAAAGTACGGTAAACGCTTGATGCTGGACGAGATTGCCAATGATCTCACGAATTACCTTTGCCGGATGGACAACTATTTTGTTGCTCACCGTCTGGTGAAAACGCGCATCTTTGGCGACCATACCGTCCATGCCTATGTGACGCTGAGCAAGAGTGGCTCGTACCGTCTCTTTTTCAGCACCATAGATCCGATGGCGCTGCACATGAGCATTGCTTGGCAGGAGAACAAAGGGCTCCGCAACACCAGCTCCAAGCATATGGCGATTTACCCGCTCAAGCTCTACAAGCTCCGCTGGGGCATTGAGACGAACTACTACGAGCAGAAGATGTTCTGGGAGCTCGGCAGCTACAAAGTTCGCACAAAGACTGCGATTGAGCATCTGCTGAACCTAACGAATTCCGGGCACGCTCTCATGAAGATCCTGCCGTATGAGGACGAGCGGCTGAACACCTACCGGGACAAGAGCCCGCAAGAGCTGCGGCACGCGCTAAGCCAGCAGATCCACAAGGAAGTATTTTTCGCCACTTTGGTGTCCAAAGCCCAAAGTAGCATAAATTCAAGCACATTGCTCAAGGCTTTGCAAGCATTGGCTTGGGGCGATGAGCAAGCGGCTTAAAAGCTGTAAACTGTTGTATAATAGTAGAAAATTATGGAACTCAGGGACGGCAGGTGAAGCGACAATGGAACGGATTGAAGGAACAGTTACAACGGCAATATCGTATGCCAAGAGTATCGATGAGAAAGCGAGGGAACAAATCCGCCGCATGTGCAGCTATGAGCTGACGAAGGGGAGCCGGGTGCGGATTATGCCGGACGTCCATGCCGGGAAAGGCTGTACGATTGGTACGACGATGACAATCACAGACAAGGCAGTACCGAACATCGTCGGCGTGGACATCGGCTGTGGCATGTATACGATTGCTCTTGACAAGCAGCCGATTGATTTTGCCAGACTCGATGAAGCGGCTCACATCGTACCTTCCGGGATGAATGTCTGGCCTGAGAAACAGGCTGACTTCAATTTGCAGCGGCTCTATTGTTATGACAAGCTGAAAAAACTGTCTTGGATTGCCTGCAGTATCGGTACCCTGGGAGGCGGGAATCATTTCATCGAGGTCGATAAAACCCATGATGGTCGACATTATCTCGTCATCCATACAGGAAGCCGGAACCTGGGAAAACAGGTGGCGGAGATTTATCAGCGCATGGCCGTTGAGCTGAATGCCCATGATGAAACACTGGAAGAACGGCTCCAGCATATCATAGCAGAATACAAGGCAGCAGGACGGCAAAAAGAAATCCAGAAGGCCATCCAGCAGGCGAAGTCAGAACAACGCAGAGAAAAGCTGCCGGAAGATCTTTGCTTTGTCTCCGGAAAATACCTGAGGCAGTATCTGCATGATGTGGCTCTTTGCCAGCAGTTTGCTAGACTGAACCGGGAGCAGATTGCCAAAAAACTGCTGGAAAGAGCCGGCCTTCAGCCCGGCGAAGCGTTTCATACCATTCACAACTACATCGATGTCGATGAGATGATTCTCAGAAAAGGAGCCATCGCCGCACATAAGGGTGAAAAGGTTCTCATTCCCATCAACATGCGTGACGGAAGCATCCTGGCACTCGCAAAGGCAATGCCGAGTGGAATTACTCTGCCCCGCACGGCGCAGGCCGCATCATGTCCCGTACCCAGGCAATCAAAGAGCTTTCCCTCAAGGAATACCAGCAGGAGATGGCAGGCGTATATACAACATCGGTAAACGAAGGTACCATTGACGAGGCTCCTATGGCCTACAAATCCCTTGACGATATCTTGGATGTCATCGGTGACACCGTGGACGTTATCGACGTGATGAAACCAGTCTATAATTTCAAGGCGGCAGAGGAGAAGCATTTCTAAAGCATCGGGAAGTGAAGTGACATATATGGAAAAACTAGGGTGCATGAAACGGATTGATGACTTGCGGTCTATCTGGCCGCATGAGGAACAGGATTTTTCAAAATGGCTTGCCCAAAAAGAAAATCTGGAACAGCTGAGTGATGCCATTGAAATTGACCTAGAGCTTGAGGAAACGGAATCTCCAGTAGGAAGTTTCAGTGTAGACATCTACGCCCGCGAAAGCGGGAGTTCCCGTGGGATTATCATCGAGAATCAGCTGGAAGATACCGACCATGATCATTTGGGAAAAATCATTACGTATGCGGCAGGGAAAGACGCTGAAATTATAG
>JAIJLI010000315.1 GCA_022722495.1 Dialister sp.
TCCATGACCGGCATCATGATATCCATGAGGATGGCATCGAAGGTGCCCGGGATCTTCCTTTTGAAAAGATCCACAGCCTGTTTGCCATCGCCCACGACGGTGACGCGCGCCCCCTTATCGGTGAGGAGCATCTGCGCGATCTCTGCATTCAGCTCATTATCCTCGACCAGCATCAGGTGCAGACCTGCGATATCCACATGTCCCTTTTCCTTCGGCTTCTCTTCCTCAGCGGGCGCGATTTCGAAGGGGATCGTGATGACGAAGTTCGAGCCTTTTCCCTCTTCACTGGTGATAGAGATGGTTCCCTCCATCGCATCGATGAGTCTTTTCACGATGGCCATACCGAGACCTGTCCCCTGATATACACTGCGGGCATCCTGTCTTTCTTGGGTGAAGGGATCGAAAATATGAGTCAGAAACTCTGGGCTCATACCGATGCCAGTATCCGAAGCGGTCCATCGATAGGTACAGCGATTCCCGGTCGTCCCCAGAAACTCCATCTTTGTCAGGATGCGGCCGCCCTTTTTATTGTACTTGATGCAGTTTCCTAAAATATTAAGAAAGATCTGCCTAAGATGCAGGGGACTGCCGTACACGAAGGGTACAGGGAACGAGTAATCCTTCACTTCATCGATCCACTCGAGCCCTGCTTCCACCACACGGTCAGAGAGGATGCTGCGGATGTCATCTCTCTGCTCAGAGAGAGAGATCCACTCACGGGAGAGAATGACGCCGCCGGATTCCAGCTTGCTCATCTGCAGGATGTCATTGATGAGGGAGAGCAGATGCTTCGCTGCCACATGCATCTTTTTCTGGTTTTCAAAGACCAGCTCCCTGTTATCGAAATGATCTTCATTGATTCTCAAAAGGCCGATGATGCCGTTCAGCGGCGTACGAATATCGTGGCTCATGCGGGAGAGGAATTCCGTCTTCACGCGATTCGCAGAGCTCATTTCATCCAGAGCGGCCTGCAGCTTTGCCTGCCGCTGTTCCTCCATTTCATGCATTTCTGTGGTATCTTTCAAAAGGACGATGGCCTGCACGACGGTCATATCTTGTCCGGCATCCGTATCATGGACGGTGATGCGCGTCATAAGGATCAGCTTACGGACCCAGCGAATCGTACCATCCTTTTCCCGCACCCCGTACTCTGCTGAGAATTGCCGGTCACCTGCTTTGAAGCGCTTCAAAAGATCGGTCACACTCATGGCCATGCGGTAGCCCCCCTGTGTCTGTCGTGTGATTTGCATCATATGGGCTTCGCAGTAGGCCTGATACGAGCATGGCAGCGAAGATGCCGCAAAGAGACGCGCATGTACTTCCTCCTTCCCCGGAAGCACGATATCCCTTTCCAGCCTGTCATGGGTCAGATCGACCATATAGATACAGTCCGCCATATCCAGCATGGCATCCACATAGCTGTCATTTTCCAGAATGGACTGCTTCAGCTGCTCATAGTAGAGGGAGAGCGCTTCCTTCGCCCCCAAAGGCGCATCCTCCGCCCGGCGGACGTGCTGAAACGCAAGAAGGACATGATAAAGCTGCCCCTCCGCATCAAAGTCCACGGGAATGACGACGAGACGGCGTAATTCCGCCCCCTCCTTCGGCGTAAAGGAAAGGTCCATCGCATCCTCACTATGAAGGATCGACTTCTCCAGCGCTTCCTTCGAGAGCGCGCTCTGTATGCGCTCCCGGTCTGCCTCTTCGATCTCCTCCACGAGCTGCAGCACCGCACCGGAATAGCTGCCCTCAGACGCAAGAGGGAAATCGGTCCTCGCACGGATCGTGCGATAGGCGTCCATCTTTAGATCACAATACAGACAATCTTCGAAATTCTTCCGATGACGACTTAGCATTTTCAGCAGACGCAGCGAAAGACGCCTCTCCGCCTCTGCTTCCTTGCGCTTCACATGGTTCTTCTGGATATACATATGCTTATCAGCCTTCGCGAAAAGCTCTCGCATGGACGCTTCAGGGGCATCCTTTGCCAGCACATATCCCGCCGCATAAGAAAGCAGCATATCGGGATGCTCTTTTGCCTCCTCTGCCAGCTTTGCACGCAGATCTTCCAGAAGCTCCTCCATGCCAGCCCCGGAGAGGCCATGCGTCACCATCAGAAATTCATCCCCGCCAAAACGCCCGACGAAGTGCTCCTCCGGTACTGCCGCCCGAAGAGCGGTCGCAAAACGACGGATGTATACATCCCCCGCCTCATGTCCCCTGCTGTCATTGATGCGGCGAAGATCATTCAGATCAAAGCTCACCACACCCATATCCAAAGAAACAGGCGCATTCAGGATCTCTTCACACCGGTTCTTATTCGGAAGCCCCGTCGCCGTATCCAGATATGCCTTCTTCTGCAGCACACGGTTCTGCATCAGCCCCTTCAGCGCCTTGAAAAACTCAAAACCGATCAGGATCATCAGCGCGAAGATCACCAGCATGATGCTCTTCTCCAGCACAGCCAGATCCTTCGCCTGCTTCTCAGAGTACACTTCGGCAAGCGCAGTCGCCTCATCACAGATCGCGAAGAACTGCTCAGTCGCAGCGATCAGGTAGGAGTCCGCCTTCCCCGTGCAGCGAAGATGGATGATCTCCTGCTTGACCTGCAGATAGTAGCCGCTTAGCTCCTTCATCTTATCCTGGAAATCCGGATCCGACAGGCGCACCAAAGACAGCGATGCATCCCCCTCTCGAAGGCCCTGAATATACACCTCGATCTCGCGGCACATCTCATCCTGCGGCTCACCCGCCATTTCCAGCTTCACCATACGCTGCGTCGTCCCACGCACCAGCCCGGCATAGTTCACCACGCGCGCCGTCCCCTGCATGTGCGACACAATGACCATCATCCAGACGATCAGCCCCATCAGGACCACGGCCAACACCGCGATCACGATGTGACAGAGACTGTATGTATTCTTCTCATGATTCTGCATGTAGTTTCCCCTATTTTGCATAATTTTTATCACATATTGCATTATATGATAAACCTCCCAAAAGGGGAAGAGACAATAGGGAGTGAAACGCCGTATCCCAAGAACCGCTCACAGGATCCGTTCTCCTCCTGCGCTCTTCTATCTCCCCCCCTTAGCAGTAATGCTATTAAATTAAGGAAATCGTTAGCTGCGTAACGTCTTGCTTCCCCCTTTGGGGGAAGTGCCGAAGGCAATATGTGCAAGCGAACTGGATTTTTAGGAGCGTAGCGACGCTAAAATCCAGTGAGACGCCATTTCGAGCGCAGCGAGATG
>JAIJLI010000316.1 GCA_022722495.1 Dialister sp.
AGCCTTCCCCTCTAGGGGAAGGTGCCCGAAAGGGGCGGATAGGGTGACTATGGCATGAAAGACAGCTGGGATAAGGTTTCCCGGTCACTCCTATGAGAGTTGCAAGTTCCCCGCGGCAGATTGAACGCGAAAATGAGATGATCGTTATTTCACATCGCCTTTTCTTATTTGTAAACGATGATGGTCGATACATCATCGCTGCCATTTTCGGAAGAAGTGGTTTCCGGTGATGGCTGTTCCGGAGCGATCGCAGTGTCTGATCTTCCAGCGGTTTTCGCTTTGGCATCGGCTTTCTTTTTCTGAGCCTCCGCGGCAGCTTTTTTCTTAGCCGCTTCCTCGGCAGCCTTCTTGGCTGCTTCTTCCGCGCGGCGCTGCTTCTCTGCAGCGGTCAGGTAGACGGTGTATTTCGGGGTAGGCGAGACCATGGCATTGATCTCAAAGAGGCGTCCCCATGGGAAATCGGCGGAGATCGTCGCCGGGTCAAGTCCCATTTTCCGTTTGGCAAAGTCCTGCACCTCGGCGATCATTTCCTCTTTCATGGCCGGGGTGGGGATGTAATTCGTCCTTTCGAGCTCTGTCAGGCGGTTGATGTTCTTCCTGACGTTTGCCTGATACGCCCAGTTGTCGATGTATTGCTCGGTTAGCATATCGCGGTGATCTGTCTCGCTCATGTCCGGCGCGAGGATGGCCTGAGCGATGGCATAGCCGATCGTGTTGGAGGCCGTGTTCCATCCATTGTAGGCGGCGACCTTGTAGAGAAGATCATGCTGCTTCATGAGGCTCATGAGCGTATTGTCCGAGCCATTGGCGAAGTAGACGTCCACCATGGAGACGGGAATGCCCTTATCGATGACGGCTTTCACCTGATTCATGAATTCCGTGGTGGAAGGCTTCATCATGCCGTAATTGGAAAACTGGCCGGACTCACCCGTGGAGGAAAGGGGGGTATTCACGGCGAGTACGATGTCGGGGCGGCCTTTGGGATCCATGATGCCGCCGACGGCTTCTACATGCTCGGCGATGGTCTTTCCGATGGGCTGGCTTTCATAGCTTGGGACTGTATCCTCTGCGCGGCCTAAGGGATATATGGAGGTGAAGCTCGGCGTGAGGTGATTCACGTCATTGTGATAGCGTGCGATGAGGAGCAGGGCAAGCTGGTCTGCTCCCGGGAAGGAGCCATAGACTTTGGGAGACAGCTTCGCACTTTCCTTTCCCAGATACCGTGCTTCCATGGCGGACTGGGAGTTCGTGCTGTTATCATCATGCCCTTCACAGAAATAGGCAAAGATACCGCTCTTGGTATCTTTGAGGAGCAGGCGGTTGATCGCATGGTTCTTTGTGCGGCGCTTGAACCAGTCCTGCAGATATTCGGACGGGATGGAGAGCTTCAAGGACAGCATTTCCGCCGCCTCATCCTTTGTGAGTGTGCCTAGATCCATCTTGTCCTGCAGGCCGGAGAGTACATAGAGGTCGTGGCCGTACTTGGCGTAGTAGTAGGGCTCGACACCGCTGTTTGAAGCATACGGCGTTCTCATGATGGTGCCGAAAGCATAGATCGGCACATTCGGATACATGTGGTGAAGCCGCTGGATACGGTTTTCCCGTGCCATCAGCGTATCGAGCGATTCGTTGTGCTTTCTGGAGTCGACAAGACCGCCGTAGATGATGGTGTCCGTAGAAATCACCGCCGCATCGGCCTCGCTCATGTGCTGCTCGATCCAGCGCCAGACCTGATCAGGGCTGCCCTGATAATTCTTCCCGGAAAGATAGCCTTTCGGCGGCGTCAGCACCGTGTAGCCGGCCTTTTCTGCGGTGGAAACCGTGTAGTCAAGAGAGACGGGACGGTCATCCTGCGGTACAAGCAGGATGGTGCGCGCATCGATCGAAGCGAGTCCGCCTGCGATCAGGAATGCCATAGCCAGCGCGCCGATTCTTTTATGATAGTGCAATGGAAAGCCCCCGTTTGAGAATGAGAAATGAAAAACAGAGAAGCGGCGCGTCAAAGCATGAAAGCGCCGCGTGACAGATCATTCCACGCGGTAGAAGAAACGCTACTGCGTGACATATTTATATGGTATTATTATACCATGAATGAAGAAGGTACGCAGGCGTGACCAGCGAGAAATGAATATATGGCGGTGGTCTATACATCGGATACGCGCTGCCCTCTTTTTTCAGTCCCAAAGGAAAGCAAAAATGAAGGTCTGTGAATACAAGGAGATACATTGTGGCAAAATATCAATTTGATGAGCTGGTCAAGGCGGCCGGATCTGGTGAAGGTATCTATGATCAGCTGAAGAAGAAGGAGATCAGCGAGAAGGAAGCCATTGAGGACATCCTGCAAGGGAGCTTTCGCTTTTCCATCACCGATGGCTATCTCGTAGAAAAGGGCGGGCAGTTTGACTACGCTTTTGATTTTGGAAATGGGGCCTGCGTGCGCTATGACTGGCGAAGCGGAGTCCCTGTCAAGAAAGAGGCGATGCTGTCACGGGACGTGATGGAGACTTTCGCGAAGGAAATCGCGTTTCTTTACCAGCTTCCGCAGAAGCAGTTTGTGACCGACACGAAGTCGACGACCGTCCAGACGAATGCGTATGAAAGAGAGAAGTATGGTCCCATCAAGCGCCTCACCCGTGCGGAGCTCAGATTCGGTGATAAATTCTTCCGTTGGGTACCGGAAGAGGACGAAGACCGGCCGTTTAAGGAATTGTATGCAGCATTGATGACGCTTAGAAAAGCGGCAGACAAGGGAATGAAATAGGGGCTATCCGGTGGAGGCGCACATTCCCTTGATTGCGTGTGAAAGAGGTTCAGTGGGTTCTAAGGGTTCAAAGGGGAAGGTGCGGCGCATGAAAATTAGAAGCGCCGCGGAGTATAAAAAGGGCGATGCCCCAAAGTAGTATTGAAGTCACCAGTCACTAGTGACTAAATTCCCTAGACCACTCGCCTAGAATGGTGTACAATAGGGGCGTTGTTTATGAAAAATCTGCGGTCATTCCAAGAAAATTGTCTGTGGATCTTTTGATTCATTAGAAACAAAAAGGGGAATGAGAATGGCGGTGGCTCCGCTGCTAATCAAAGATGGGCGATGCCCGAGGGGAAAATAGGGCAAAGGCTGACATCTGCTATCTCTCGATCCCTGTTATCTGCTCACTTATAATAAGGAGACATACTTTCATGCACGAACTTTTTGACTGGATTTATTCCATCGTCGTGGCGCTTTTCATCGCCATGATCATTCATATTT
>JAIJLI010000317.1 GCA_022722495.1 Dialister sp.
CTTTTCACAGTATAGAAGGAGCGCGGACGAATCCGATGGCTGCTCCAGCGGGAAGGCAGACTTTGTTTTCCTAGATTACTCGTAAATGAGGGATGTAAATGTCACTTTATGTAAAAAAATTCGGCGGAAGTTCTGTTGCGACACCGGAAAAAATGTTGAATATTGCAAACCGTGTGCTTCGCGATAGGAAGCCGGGGGACAAGATCGTGATCGTCGTATCGGCTATGGGCGATACCACCGATGATCTCCTGGCACTGGCTTCGAAGGTATCGGACATCAATCATGGACGTGAAATGGATATGCTGCTGGCTACCGGTGAGCAGATCTCCATTTCTCTTATGGCGATGACTTTCAGAAAGCTCGGCGTTCCTGCTGTATCGCTCACAGGCCCGCAGGCAGGTATCATTGCCGGAGGGGCGTATGGCAAAGCGACCATCGATGATGTGAAGCCGGAGCGGGTATTCAAGGAGCTGGAAGAAGGCAAGATCGTCATCGTGGCAGGCTTCCAGGGTCTCATGAAAAATGGTGATGTGGCGACACTGGGCCGCGGTGGCAGCGATGCGACAGCGGTGGCACTCGCAGGTGCGATGCATGCAGATATGTGTGAGATCTTCACCGATGTGGATGGTGTATACTCTGCAGATCCGCGTGTCGTGAAGAATGCACATAAGATGAAAGAAATTACCAATACGGAAATGCTGGAAATGGCACGTCTGGGCGCTGGCGTCATGCAGCCTCGCAGCGTCGAACTCGGGATAAAATATCACATCCCGATCCATGTCAGATCCACATTTACGAATGATGAAGGAACGATTATCCGGGAGGTATGTATGGAAGGTTTGAACGAAACGGTCAGAGGCGTGGCACAGGATGCTCATGCAGCTAGAATTGCGGTACTGGGACTCAGAAATGTGCCGGGCGTGGCATACAGCGTATTCTCTGCTCTCGCAGAAGACAATATCACGGTCGATATGATCGTGCAGAGCGTCAGAAATTCCAATGACGACAAGACGGATATCGTATTCACCATCGATGATACGGATATGGAAGATGCCAAGAGAGTCCTTGATAAGATGAGAGACGATGGCAAAGTGGAAGAAGTCATTTATGATGACGACACGGCCAAAGTCTCTGTCGTAGGTGCCGGCATGCTTGGCAAACCGGGAGTCGCTGCCCGTATGTTCGGCGCACTTGGCAGAGCCGATATCAATATCGATATCGTCAGCACCTCGGAGATCAGCATTTCCTGCCTCATCCTTAGAAAAGACCTGAACAAAGCTGTACAGGCGATTCACGATGAATTTTTCCCGCAGGACGAAAAATAATAAATAGATGCTTGTGGAAAAAGCACAGGAATTTCCTGCGCTTTTTCTTGTGAACGAAAGAAAAAAGATGCAAAGGGAATACGGATCCAATCATTGGCAGCGCTCTTTCCGGGATTTTTATATAGGATAAAGCACTGCGGAGTGCTTGCACCATGGGGTGAAGCCGCTTGGGCAGCCTTTAGCACCTTTTTACGCAACAATTATCAGCAACCGATAAGGAGAGATCAAATGAAATGGAATGATGGAGACCTGGTGCACGGATTCCGTGTCAACCGCATGTCCCATATTGAAGAAGTCAATGCCGATGCCTACCTGATGGAGCACGTGAAAAGCGGTGCCCGTCTTCTGTATCTGGACAGCGACGATGATAATAAAGTTTTTTATATTTGTTTCCGCACGACGCCGGATAATTCCAAGGGTGCGCCGCATATCATGGAGCACTCGACGCTCTGCGGCTCTCGGAAATATCCGCTGAAGGAACCCTTCGTCGAGCTCGCGAAAGGCTCTCTCAATACGTTCCTCAATGCGATCACCTGGCCGGATAAGACCATGTACCCGATCGCCAGCCGCAATATGGTCGATTTCCATAACCTGATGGATGTATATCTGGATGCCGTCTTCTATCCGAATTGCCTCAAGGATCCGCAGATCCTGATGCAGGAAGGCTGGCACTATGAGCTGGAAGACAAAGAGGCGCCGCTGACGTACAATGGTGTCGTCTACAATGAAATGAAAGGCGCGCTCTCTTCGCCGGAAGCCATCATGGAAGACCGTGCGACAGAGCGTCTTTTCCCGGGTAATACCTATGGCGTGGAGTCCGGCGGGGATCCGGAAGTCATCCCGATGCTCTCTTTCCGGGAATTTACTGAATTCCACCGACGCTTCTACCATCCGTCGAACAGCTATATCTACCTTTATGGTGATATGGATATCGAAAAGACGCTGGCTTATATTGATGAAGAATACCTGTCTCATTTTGACCGCCGCAATGTGGACTCGGCCGTCCGCACGCAGTCCGGCTTCAAGAAAAGGGTATCAGCGACCTGCCCGTATGGGATCGCAGAACAGGAAAGCGAAAAGGGGAAGGCCATCCATGCCCTCTACATCGCAGCAAGCGACCATATGTCTACGAAGGAATCGCTCGCTTTCCGCATCCTGAACTATGTCCTGATCGATATGGACGGCGCACCGCTGAAGAAAGCGGTCCTGGATGCCGGCCTTGGAAGCGATCTGTCCGGCGGCTATTGTGACAGCTACAAGCAGCCTGTCTGGACCATCGAGGTGACAGGCTCGGAAGTGGAGAAGCAGGAGCAGTTTGCCCAGGTCATCGACGGGACGCTGCGCACGCTCGCTATTGACGGCATCGACAAGGATATGCTCGATGCCGCACTGAACCGTACGGAATTCACCTCGCGTGAAAACGATTATCAGGGACGTCCGAAAGGACTTTTCTACGGCGTGCGCGCGATGGATCTCTGGCTCTATGACCGTGACCCGATGGCGGCACTGCGCTATATCGATGACATCAAAGAGCTTCGCGAAGGGATCCGGAATGGCTATTTTGAAAGCCTTCTCTTGAAGTACGTCATCAAGAATCCGCATCAAGTCCTGATTACCATGAAGCCGGAAAAGGGACTGACGGAGAAGAATAATGCGGCAACGGCAGAAAAGCTCGCTGCGTACAAGCTGAGTCTCACCGACGAGCAGCTCGAAGACATCGTGGCGTCCACCAAAGCATTGAAGAAGCGTCAGGCATCCATGGAAACGGAGGAAGCCCTGAAGACCATTCCGCTCCTGTCCCGCGAAGACCTGAAGCGGGAGATCGAGGAGGAAGTGCTTGAAGAAGAGACCGTCTCCGGGATCCGCCACTTCCACTATGATATTCACACGACGGGGATCTCCTACGTCACGATGTATTTC
>JAIJLI010000318.1 GCA_022722495.1 Dialister sp.
TACGTAGTTAACGATTTCCTTAACTTAATAGCATTCCCTAGAGGGGAAGGCTGCGATACGAGAATACCATCTTCTAAAAAAAGGCGGCGAAGCCGCCACGAGAGCCCTGAACCTTGAACCCTGACTCCTGAACCAAATGAAAGCAAAGTAAAAAGGAGCTGTGAAGAAATGAGGATTCATTCCTTCACAGCTCCATCTTATCCTAAGTCATCAATTCTTTTTGCCCGGATACTGAGAGAGACCCTTGCCGAGGAGCTCGATGGCTCTCTTGAGGTCGCTGCAGTTCAGGACATAGGCGAGGCGGGCTTCATCGATGCCCTTGCCTTCGGTCGCGTAGAAACCATTGCCGGGAGCGATCATGACGGTTTCCCCATTGTCAGAGAAATCCTTCAGCATCCAGATGGCAAATTTCTCTGCATCATCGACAGGCAGCTTCACCATGACGTAGAAGGCCCCCTTCGGGTCAGAGGAAATGACGCCCGGGATGGCTGCCAGACCGGCAGCGATGGTATCACGGCGTTTCTTATATTCTTCATTGACCGCTTCGAGGTAAGACTTCGGTGTATCATAGAGTGCAGCTGCGCCGATCTGCTCCACTTCCGGGACACAGAGGCGAGCCTGACAAAACTTATTGATCTGGCTGGTGAATTCATCATTCTTGGAGATGAGGCAGCCGATACGCGCTCCGCAGGCACTGTAACGCTTCGATACAGAGTCGATGATGATGACATTGTCAGCGAGGTCTTCATAGGTGCCAAAGCTGGTGTACGCACCGTCGTAGACGAATTCACGGTATACTTCATCCGCAATGAGAGCAAGGCCGTGTTTCTTCACGATGCCTGCCACCATATCCATTTCTTCTTTCGTGTAGACGACACCGGTCGGGTTGCCCGGGTTCGTCAGAAGGATGGCACGGGTCTTGGCAGATACATACTGCTCGACAGTCGCTGCATCCGGCAGGCGGTAGCCATTTTCTGCATGAGTCGGTACCGCTTTTACGTGTGCGCCGGAGATCTTGGCAAACGAATTGTAATTCGCATAGAACGGTTCGAAGACCAGGATCTCATCCCCAGGATCGCAGAGAGCGAGAGCTGCAAGCTCCAGAGCCTCACTGCCGCCATTGGTGATATAGATGTTCTTCGCTTCGTAGTGCATTCCCCATGCTTCATAGTACTTCTGTACCTGAGCAATCAGCTTCGGATCCCCCTGCGAAGGACCATAAGCGACCACTTTTTTGTCAAAGCTGCGGATGGCATCCATAAACTGCGCCGGCGTTTCGATATCAGGCTGTCCGATATTCAAATGATAGACTTTCTTCCCTGCCTTCTCTGCTTCGAGAGCATAGGGGCCCAATCTGCGGATCGGGGATGTGGTCAAACTTAATGCGCGCTGAGAAATTTTCATACTGGCACCTTCCTTTGGCTTTCTGTAGGGAAGCACTGATTCGATCGTCATCAGACTGCATTCGTGAATTTCTATGCATAGCAGGGCGTCCGCTGACAGAGACAGCCAGCTGCCGACGCAAAATCATGATGATGCCATGGATAAAAAGCCGGATGTCCTCTGATCCTCCGATGTGATCAGTTTTCCGTAATTTCATGCATGATAGTATAAGATTATTATATACCTTTTTCAGGCGTGCGTCATTAGGTAATTGTAACGAAGCCAAGTGAGGAAAAGAAGCCAGCCGTCATCCCCCCCAAGAGCAATGCGAAGCGGCATAGCTATGCCGTATTTCTCTTGACGCGGAAAATGATTCTCTCGTACAAAAATGCATAGTAAAAGAGCCCGCCTTCTTCGACGAGCTCTTACTTTGTGGCGGAGAGAGGGGGATTCGAACCCCCGTGACGGTATTCGCCGTCAACATGATTTCCAATCATGCACCTTCAACCGCTCGGACACCTCTCCACGTTTGTTCCCTGACCTATCGGTCAGCGCCTTATTGATTTGTATCAGTGGTTGACTGACTTATGTAGTATACCAATCGAAGGCGCATATGTCAAGCATTTTTTGAAAACTTTTTGCGAAACATTTTGGTAACAGATTCCGAAGATTCAAAAGGAGCAAGGAGGGAAGCGCGGCGCATAAAAAATAGAAGCGCCGCGTATCTTGAATCAGGGTAAGCACGTATCGCAACCTGAAACCTCTTGCGGCAAATCCCCCCAGAAACTGGCAAAATCTAGGGGGCACTGATTTTAACATGTATTCCCCCTAATCCCTAGTCACAAGTCACTAGCTACTAGCTACTAGTCACCAGTCACTAGTCGCCAGCCACGCATCAATGCGCCAACTTCTCGAAAATCGCCCGGATTTCTTCCCGATCCTTAGTCACACCGAGTGCGATGGCAAGAAGCAGGCGCGCTTTCCATGCGGAAAGGCGGCCTCCCAGGATGAGTCCGCTCTTTTTCATGGAGAGAGCGCTGCCATCGTAGCTGTATTCCTCCATGACACTGCCTGAAGGCGCGCGGGTCGTCAGCACCATCGGAAGACCGGCTTCGCCGAGCTTCATCATTTCCGCCTTGCACTTGGGCGGGACATTCCCGCAGCCAAGGGCATCGACGATCAGGCCATCCAGCTGCGCCTCACCGGCCGCGCGGAGGATATCGCCATCCATACCGGACCAGCAGGTCACCATCCAGACCTTGGCTGACAGGGAGGACGGATGAAGCCGCAGGTGTCCGATCGGACGACGGCCATAGATGATCTCATGGCTGTAGACCGTGCCAAGAGGGCCGTAGTGGAGGTCGCGGAAGGTGTCGGGATTCGTCGTGTGGAATTTCGTCACGTCGAAGGCCGCATAGATGCGGTCCTGCAGGCAGACGAGGACGCCCATGCCGCGAGAGCGATCGCTCGCCGCGACGCGGACCGCGGAGAGGATATTCTCGGGACCATCCGCAGAGAGATCCGAGGCGCCGCGCATCGCCCCTGTCACGCAGACCGGCTTCTCGGTGTGAAGCGTCATGTCGAGGAAGAAGGCGGTCTCTTCCAGACTGTCCGTGCCGTGCGTCACGACGAAGCCATCTGCTTTGTCTGCGAGCCCATCAATGGTGCGGGCAAGGGACAGCATCTTCTCGGTATCCATCCATCCGCTCGGGACATTGGAAAATTCGACGACGTCCACATCTGCCCAGGAGGAGAGCCCCGGTACGGCTGCTGCCAGGTCCTCACCGGAGACGGCAGGTACGAGCCCGCCGGTCACGGGATCCGTTTTCATGGCGATGGTGCCGCCGGTGGTGAT
>JAIJLI010000319.1 GCA_022722495.1 Dialister sp.
AGCGCAGCGAGGCGGGGTTGGCTTCCTTTTTTGCGGCGAAGCCGCCTCCTCTTTGCCTTCCCCATTGGGGAAAGCGGTGTTATCCTTGTGCCATCATCCACAACCAGCATTGCCCTTACGAGGGCAAGCCAAAGAGGCGCAGGGAGCATCCTGCGCCTCTTTGATTGTCATGCATTTTCCGGCGGAAATCCGCTGCATTCATTGTCTAATGTCCTTCCGCATCGCCGCCGAGGGCAAGACCGCCCTGCCAGAGGTATTCCTCTTTGCGGATATAGCCTTTGACCAGCCTGCCATCGAGGAAAGCGCGGATATTGAGGAGTGAATTTCGGATCGCTTCTTCATGGCAGCGGCTGTTCATCTCTGCATTGTGCGCACTGCCGATCACATTCGGATAGCGGAGGATCGGGTCGCCATCCTTCGGATACTGGTCATGCTCGCCCCACCAGACATCCATCGCGACGTGAAAATCCGGATGATCTCTGACATGGTCGAGCAGCGCCTCACGGTCGATCAGCCCCGCGCGGGACACGTCGACGATCATGGCGTCCTTCTTCATCAGGGACAAACGGCGCGCATCGATGAGACGGTCAGTCTCCTTTGAGTGAGGAAGTGCGAGCACCAGCACATCTGCCGTAGCGAGCGCGCGATCGAAGTCCTTCATCGTATAGGCCGCCTGAAGCAAGGGCGATTGCGGCTGATGCCTGGACACCGCTTCGAGGCGGCAGCCGAAGGGATGGAGGGCGCGAGCCACAGCTTCCCCGATCCCGCCAAAGCCCGCGATCAGCACGGTCTGCTCGGCAAGGCTCTTCTGGTGGTAGCCAAGGATATGAAATTCGCCCTGCTTCAAGTCACGGAGCTGCTCTCTCAGGCAGCGGTTCAGCGCGATGATCATCCCCACCGTCGACTCCGCGATGCCGCGCGCCCAGCCGCCGGCATTGCAGTAGAGCTTCATGTCTGAAGGAAGTGCTGCCATAGCCAGATGGTCGACGCCCGTCCGCGTCGTCTGTACCATACGCGGATGACCCAGCAGCTTCTGCTCTTCTTTGGTGAGGTCACCCACGATATTGTGCGTGAGCACGACATCGGCGGTGCGAATGGCGCTATCCCTCTCCTCTTCGGGCAGATCTTCCATCCAAAGGAGCTGACAGTCCGGAAAGAGCGCTTCGGCTTCTTTCTGGAAATCCTTCTTGATCGGCGCGGAAATAGCTATACGCATAGATTTTTCTCCTTTATATCTGAAAATGGATTTCGGGGATAGCTCATAGGGCGTGCTGTCCCTGGATGGTCAATGAAAGCTCTGCTCGAATACGGCAGGGGAATGAAGGTGGCGGCTTCGCCGCGAATATATGGGGGCGCGATGCCTGAAGGCCTTATGAGCTGATGCGATCCTCGTATCGTCAGCCTTCCCTAGGGGAAGGCTTTGTGTCGGGAATAGCGGTATCCCCATATCGCAGCCTTGTGTTTTCCTCACTCCGGGCAAAGAGGTATCCCCATAGACTCTCTATTTCTCCTCGAAATCCTCGAGCGTGAAGCCATCGGCATCCTCCACGATCTTCTGCACTTCCGTCTCTGCCATCTCCAGCTTTTTATTGCAGAAGCGTCCGACGTCGACGGCATCGCGGAAAACCTTCAGTGCTTCATCCAGCGGAAGATTTCCCTTTTCCAGCATTGCGACCTGATCCTTCAAGCTCTGCAGCCCCTCTTCGAATGACATTTTCTCAGTTTCCATGATCTACCCCCTTTCCTTTTCCATCCCTGATACGACGGAGGAGATCGTCCCATCCGCCACTGTCGTCCTGATCGTGTCTCCCGCTGATACATCCGATACGCATTGCACGGCTCTATGCCCCGCTGCGGTCGTGATGGTGTACCCGCGGGAAAGCACCGTCAGCGGGCTCAGTGCCGAGAGCTTCGCCGCCATGAGCGAGAGCCTGTGCTTCTTCGCATCCAGCTCTGCCTCCATCGCCTGCGCGAGCTCCTGCTGCAAGCTGTCTGCCAGCTGTGCATTCTCATGGATCTTTTTTTCCAGCAGCTTTGCCGCCTTGTCCCAATAAAAGGCGATGCCATTTCTATACGCCGCCACATCGATGACCGCAAACTCCGCAGCCTGCGAAGGCGTCGCCGCCCGCGCATCTGCCGCAAAGTCCGATAATGTGAAATCCGTCTCATGGCCCACAGCGCTGATGATCGGGATCTTCGATGCTGCGATGGCGCGCACCACCGGCTCCTCATTGAAGGCCCACAGATCCTCGATCGAGCCGCCGCCGCGCCCAACGATCAGAAGATCTGCCAAGTGATTTCGCTGAAAGAAATCGATCGCATGCACAATCTCCCCTGCAGCCTCCTCTCCCTGCACCTTCACCGGATACAGGATGAGCTTCACACCCTTGTTCCGCCGCCGAGACACCGTGATGATATCATGCACCGCCGCCCCTGAAGGCGATGTGATGATCCCGATCGCCCGCGGCAGACGAGGCAGCGGCTTCTTCCGAGATTCATCAAAAAGCCCTTCCTTCGTGAGCTTCTCCTTCAGCGCCTCATACGCCTGCATCAGATCCCCGATCCCCTGCCGGCGCATCGCACTCACATAGAGCTGGTACACTCCGTCCCTTTCATAGACCGAGATCGAGCCGAGAGCCACGACCTTCTCCCCATTCTGCGGAGTGAAAGACAGCCGCACCGCACTGCTCTTGAACATGACGCACTTCAGCGCCGACTTCTCATCCTTCAGCGTGAAATAGCAATGCCCCGATGCATACCGCTTGAAATTCGATACCTCTCCCAGCACCGGAATATGATGCAGATCGCGCTGCGACTCCAGCAGCTGCTTCAGGTACTGATTGACCTCACTTACCGAAAATCCTTGCTTATCCATACATCTTCTCCTTCGAAAGCACCTCTGACATCTCAGGGAATGAAGGAAACGCTCCATCCATCTGCGCATACCTTTCCTATCTATGTATTGTAACGCCCCGCGCCCATTCATGCACGCATTTTCATTGCAAGACTTGGACGCAGAAGGCATTCCCATTTTCACGGGCTGTTTTCAGGAAATAAAAAAGACGATGTGAAATAACGATCATCTCATTTTCGCGTTCCATCTGCCGCGGGGGACTTGCAGCTCCATAGGAGTGTCCGGGAAACCTTATCCCAGCTGTCTTTCATGCCATAGTCACCCTATCCGCCCCTTTCGGGCACCTTCCCCTAGAGGGGAAGGCTATTAAGTTAAGGAAAT
>JAIJLI010000320.1 GCA_022722495.1 Dialister sp.
CCTTGATGCGCATGAGAAGCGCGAGCGCGACACCCGTGGTACCAAGGCTGACGACGATAGCCGTCAGCATCAGACCGTGCGGCAGCGGGTTGATATACATCGATGGATCCGTCGTGATGCCATTCTGGATCGGGATCATCGCACCGTCTTTCTGCGCAAAGCACAGGTAGAAATAAATGACAGCGACCTGCATGACATTCATCGCCATCAGCTTTTTCATATAGTTCTTGCTGAGGACCATGCCATATACGCCAAGGAAGAAAAGAATCATGACCAGGGTGTAAAGACCTTTTGTTTTCAGGAATTCATTCAGTACGTCCATGCTCTTCACCCCTTTTCACGATAGCATCCAGCAGATTGATGATCGTCATCATGACGCAGATGGCGACGCCGATCTCGATGAGGAAGATCCCGGTCGCATGCATTTCATTCTGCGCTTCCATCCGGATCGGCATGTAATTGTAATTCAGGAAGAAATCCGCCCCGCCCAAAAGCGTCAGCCAGCCGGTCAATGCATAAATGAAGGTGCCGACACCGGCCAGCACGACCGATGTTTTTCCCAGCACATTGAATTTCGTATCAAAGCCCAGAATGAGACGGGAAAGCAGCACGCCCGCCGAGAGCAGCGCCCCCGCCTGGAAGCCGCCGCCCGGAGAAAATTCACCGAGGCAAAGGATGTAGACTGCATATACCATCGTGAAGGGTACCAGCATGCGGAAGGCTATATTCAAGATCAGACCGCCAAATGGTTTATTCATTTGATAATCTCTCCTTCCTCCGGATCTTCCGGCTCCTCTTCAGGACGACGGCCCACCGTATTGCTGGTCAGGATGAGGACCGTCGTCAGCCCTGCCAGAAACATAACCGAGGTCTCCCACATGGTATCGAAGCCTCGATAATCGATGATGACGCCAGTGACGATATTCGGAGAGCCCGTATCCTCCTCACTGCGCGAGATATAGGTCGGTGTGACATGCGTATTCGGTGCCGAATTCGAATCCCCGATCTCCGGAAGGTAGGTGACCACCGAGACGAAGAGCGCCGTCATGACCGACAGAAGTACCGCTACCAGTCCACGCATTACTTACACCACCTATCAATTTTCTTCAGCGATGCTACGAAGAAGATCGTAGAGACCGTACCAATGACCGCTTCTGTGAAAGCCACATCCGGAGAACCCATCATGAGGTACAGGAGCACCGCACAGAAGCTGAATGCACTGTAGATGATGACTGCGGAGAGGATATCCTTGCAGAAGATGACCGCGCAGGTGATCAGAATCAGGAAAACCAGAAGAATGGCTTCGATCGTATAGATTTCCATTATTTTTCCTCCTTTTCCAAATGTCCCACCGGTTCATCGATGCTGTGATCCGGGCCCGCAAGGCCGAGGAACTTCTTCGCGCCCTTCGTCTTGATCGTCCAGATCGGATGGCCGGACTTATAGGCCGACTTGCTCAGGATATGTGAGCCGATCGGGTTCGCCATGAAAACCAGAAGAAAGACGAATGCGATCTTAAGAGAGGTCAGTGTCGCCCCTTCGTAGATCATAAGTCCGATAAAGGTCAGCATGCAGCCTAGCGTCTCGCTGTTGCCGGATGCATGGATGCGGCTGTAAAAATCCGGAAGCCGAAGCATCCCGATGCCCGAGCCGATGAAAAAGATAAGCCCGCCGATGATGAAAAGCGCCGCTGCCATTTCCCGAGGAGAGGTAAAGCCGAGTTCACTCATATCTTATTCCCTCCTATGAACTTCGCCACGATGAGGGATCCCAGGAATCCCAAAAGCGCGTAAGAGATCGCAATATCCACATACATATCCGGACGCTTATCGATGAAGCCGAAGACCACGATGAGACAGATCGTATCCGCCCCGATGACCCCCAAAGCATTCATCCGATCAAAGATTGTCGGCCCGTTGAAGAGACGCTGGAGCATGAGAGCGATGACGAAGAGAAGCACCAGCATCACGATATACAAAAGAACCATCATGATCATTCCTCACCTTCCTTTTCTTCGACCACTTCGAGATCGAGCGGCATGCCATAGAGCCATGCCACCTTTCTTTGCATCCCGCCGTCCACAAGACCATCCGCCGCCCCTTTCGTCAGCGCATGGATCTCATAAAGTCCGTCATCGGTCACATTCATGGTAACCGTCCCCGGCGTCAGCGTGATGGAATTGGCCAGAATGGTCGATGCCATCGGATTGTCCGCCCGGAAATAGAAGCGTACCACCTTCGGATCGATCTGGAGCTCCTGCGACGTCTCAGCAAGAAGCACATCGACATTTGCGAGCACGAGCTGCCACATCAGCCAGATGAAGTACCAGATCATCTTCCACGGGGAGAAGCCAAATACATAGTAGAGGCGGCTCTCCTCCTTATTCGGCACCAGAAGCAGCGGATACGTCAGCCATGTCGTCACCAGCGCTGTGATCACGCCGTATACGATGAATTTCGTCTCCGTATGTCCCGAGAGCGCCATCCAGAAGGCGAACAGCACCACCGCGAGGCATCCCATGTGAACCACAGGTGAACCTATGATCCTTTTATCATTCCATACTACCTGTTTTCCCACAGCGACCACCTTTCCTCACCGAAGCCAAAGCCATATATCTCTATCAGAGATCTCTGAATAAAAAAATGCAATAAAAGCATCTGATCGCTTCTATTGCATCAAGTAACGAGCAGGAAAAGATATGCTTTCAAGCAAAAAGTATATGATTTTGCGTTGCTTTACCGCGCTGCCTCATGCCGAGAACAGCTCCCGAATCATCCCAGCCATGATCACTCTCATAGTGCATTGACTCCCCTCATTTTCCACAGGGCTTCTCACCTAGAGAGGCTCTTTTCCATATTGATCATATTTATAGTATCACATCCTATGAAAAAATGAAACAATCAAAAGAGCTCAATTATTGCACAGTCTTATAATCTACAATGCATGAATTATTTTTTACATAGGAATCTATCAATGTGAAGTGCATAAAAAATGAGCCTGAAGAAATTTTCTTCGCGAAAAGATCTTCAGGCTCATTCCTATTTCCTGGCAGGGGCAGGTAGAGTCGAACCACCGATAACGGAGTCAAAGTCCGTTGCCTTACCGCTTGGCGATGCCCCCATGAAGTCCGACAATATCGGATTTCAGGCAAAAAAAAATGGGGCGAGTGGTGGGACTCGAACCCACGCGTAACGGAGCCACAATCCGCCGTGTTAACCACTTCACCAC
>JAIJLI010000321.1 GCA_022722495.1 Dialister sp.
CTTGTTTGAGTTTGTAACATTGTTATAGTGTGATTGGTGACAGGTCTCGGGCGGAGCCTGAGCATAATAGAAGGACTTTTTAAGTGAACAGCGTCAGCAAGTGAATCTAAAAGTCCCTATTATGTTTAGAACTTTTTTGAAAGTCCGTCACGCAAGCGTGCTCGCAGATCCTTACCCATTCTGCTATGGCTCTTCCACCAACACCAACCCAAGACAGTCTATCAGATGTTGGAGTGGCGGATGTTGCTTTATCAGCCTTTGTAGCGCCATCTGCGGTGTTTCCGTCATCAATAGGAAGTCTGCAATGTCAAGACCTTTGGTCTTTTGTTCATCGGTGGCATTGTCTTCCAAGATGTTGCTTATGACAACCCTTTTGCAAACAGATTGCAGCAATGGAATTTTTGATTTCCATTTGTCCGTTGCTCCAAGGTCAGGGAATAGAATGATGTCCCGACCTCCCAATACCTTGACAGCGATTTGGTTGAGACAGCCATGCATGCCTCCAGTTGCCAGCCAGATGAAATTGGGGATGAAATGGGATGCTATTATGGCAGTTTTTTCGCTCTCGACAATAGCGACCGACATTGTGGGATGCTGTGCCAGCAAATGCTCACCAAAGAAACATTGGCACAAGTTGAAATCTGGAAGATGAAGAAAAGCATGCGCCCATCCAACATAAGAACGTGGCTCTTTCACACGATGTCCGTCTTTGGGATTATACAGCATGACCTTGCCAGTCCTCACCTTATCATCCTTGTCAACTTGCCAATAAATGGTTGAGCCTCCCCACTTATAGGATGTTCCGACATGATACATCATCATCAGCCTTTCTGTCTCTTGTTCACCAAAGACCTTGGAAAGGTACTGGTATAACGGATTGATTCCGTAATGAGACAAGGAACGCTCCATAATAGCGTTGGCGATATAGGAAATAGGCTTTTCTACGACTTTCGGTTGGATATTCCTTCTTGTCGGATATAGCAATTTGTCCTTAGATATAAAGTCTGGATGCTCACGGAAATAGTCTTTAGGAGTATAGTGATACCCACAACTATGCTCATGGTCGCATTTGCCTACATTGTCAGGGAAGGATACTTCCCCCTCATCATCTATGTATCTTGTGAAACAACGCTTGCGCTCACAATTCGGGCATGTGTAACGATTACCCGATCTGTATTTCTCCAAGTGAAATCTATACTCGTTCATCATCGTAACTGAAATGAATTATTGGTGAATTTCAGCTTTCAGTTCTTTCATGTTTTCAGTTACGCACTTGTCAACTGAAAAACTGAAACAAATGAATACTGAAAACAGGTTGGTTTATGTTTCAGTTGCCTGTCCTGTTTCGAACTTTACTTTTTCGTAAAATCCTTTCTTTGCCTTTGTGATTAGTCCAGACTTCATAAGCTCCTTTATATAGTTCATCACAGTACGGTCTGTAACATGCAGATTCTCCATTCCTGTTTTTATGGCTGTTTTTGTGTCAAAGCTGTCTTCCAACAGATACAGCAACTCCTTGGACATAGAATCACAGGTATCTTCAGCAACAAAGGCTCGGCAGCGTTGATAGCAATTCTCACAGTATTCATTGAGTCGTAATGCTCCTTCTATGGAATCCACATCAATACTTTGCAGATGGCTCTCGCCACAGGCGTATCTTAGAGCTTGGAGCAATAAGGCAATGCGTGCGACGTGGGTATTGTGCTTCATCACCCTCGTTTCAACATCTTCATCGTCCTCTATGGCATTGATGGCATCCACATTTCTGTTCCACCAACCAAAGAAAAGGGAATGTGCGTCCTTGTCCATATAAAGGATATTTGGACAACATTCATTTGTGTCATTACACCTTGCATAGTCAAGTCCAAAGATTTTCCCGATGATGTCAGCCCATTTTCTTGAAGCCTCGCTCTGGCGCACATGGCTGTCTTCCTCATCCAGCCAGTGTGGAACTTTCTTGGATTTGGGATATACAACCAGAATACGGTCAAGAAAACCTGTATCCATGAATTTGGAAGCCATCAGTTCCTTCATTCGTTTGGTCTGTGTTGTACCGATGATGTTGACACATGGCTCTTCTACACGTTGTGGGCGGTCATTCTTGACACGTGTATTCTCCAAGTGGCATCCGCTCCAGATGGAAAGTAGGCGTTCAAGCATGGGATTTTTCCCATACCTGTCTGTATTGGCAAGCAGTCCGAGAATTTCATCATAGTTGATGGCTATGCCACGCAAGTTGTTGTAATGCTCCAATACCAGAGCCTCCAATGTAAAGTCATCCAATGTGACCCTTTTCAGAATAGGCTTCTTCATTTCCTTGCTTCCGCTTTCCTTTGTTGCACATGCTGCCTCATATAGGTCAAGTTCATAGCAAAACTTGTCAAACAACTTTCGTTCATACTCCCGAATTGGCTTGTATGCAAGCTGTAATGGTGGAGTTTTGCCCATGCCAGGTCTGCCAACCAATATGATATAAAGGGCGGCATTCGTGTCCCAATCCTGCTTAACGTGAATACGATAGGTATTGCCAAGAGCCGCTGATGCAGCCGACAGCATGGACATGGCGACATAATCCACCTTGAAATTGCCGTGCACCACCATGTCTATGATGATGGACTGCATTTTTTGTGGAAATACCTCAAGAGGAAAGCCTGAGTCCGCTAAAGACTCGGCTTCCATGTTGATTTTGTTACAGAGTTCAAGCGCATCCATGACATCACCAATTTAAGGGTTTCGGCTTGCGCTTGTTTCCAGCAAGAATGGCTGCGTTCTCTTCCTCTGCCGTGAGAGGTACAGGATTCTTGCGGTTAGTCTCCAGCCACTTGTCAAGTTCATCCTGATAAAGGCAGTAACGTTTGCCTGGCTTGGTGGCAGGAATGCTGCCGTTTCCAAGTTTCATGTAGAGAGTTGCCATCGGCATTTTCAGGTATGCCGATGCTTCCTCCACACTCATAGGTATGTGCGTGTTCGCCTTGTGTGGCTTGTTCTGTGATTGCAGACCGATGATCATCTGCTTCATGCCCACCACTTCATCCCGAAGCTGGGCAACGACCATTGGAAGGTCGTTGAAAGTTAATTCCTTATTCATTCTGATACTTTGTTAATAACTGGTGCAAAGGAACAGAATGATGCTTCCGTTACTGAGGTTCGTGACAGTCATTTGTCATTCACGAAGGAATAACTCTAACAATGGGGATTATTCGGGAGTTTCCTC
>JAIJLI010000322.1 GCA_022722495.1 Dialister sp.
TAAATCGCAGAGTCGGATTTCATATGGATTTTTATACATAGCTTCGTCATCATCTTCCTTAAATAGCTCGCTATTCGCGTCAGATGATTCCTTGCTCTGCATAAAAATCCAAGAATGAAATCAGACAACGATTTAATCAGTGTTTCCTTAGGGCGATACCCAAAGATGACACTCTTTCTGTTCGCCAGTCACTCCTGATCCCCAGCTACCAGTCACTAGCCACTAGTCCTTCTCACAAATCTCGTCCACATACCTTTCGATCGACTCTGCCATTTCCGTGCGATCGACCACATCTGTGAATCGTTTCTCTCTGCTTTCAAGCTCGCCGAGCTGTCTTGGGATCGCGATACCCGTCTTTTCTGCGATCATACGAAGGGTATCATACGGATCATCCTTCGGCGTAAGGCCGAGTGACTTTGCCACGATACCGGGGAATTTATAGGGATGCGCGGTAGAAACGATAACGGTATGGGTATGACGCGGGATCTCTCCCTTTCTCTTCATCTCATCATAGACTGCATAGGCGACAGCCGTATGCGGATCCATGAGGTAGTCATACTTGTCGTAGACATTCGTCATCGCTTCTTCCATGGCCTTTGGCGATGCCCAGCCGCCCTTCATCTCGCCAGTGACCTTTTCCATGGCCTCCTTCGAGAGGGAGTAAATGCCGGTGTCTTTCAGCGCCTGCATATCAGCAGCCACAGTTTCCTTCGAGCCGGTCATGAAGTACAGGAAGCGCTCAAAATTCGAAGAAATCAGGATATCCATCGACGGAGCTTCGGTCAGGTGGAAGTCGCGGTTGATATCGTAGGTACCCGTCTTGAAGAAATCGGCAAGGACTTTGTTTTCATTGGAGGCGCAGATGAGCTCGCCGATCGGCGTACCGATCTGTTTAGCGATCCATGCCGCCAGGATGTTACCGAAATTCCCTGTCGGAACGACGACATTGAAGGTCTCCTTCGGCCCGATGGAGTTCTGCTTCAAAAGTGAGAGCCACATCCAGACATAGTACACCACCTGTGGGAAAAGGCGTCCGATATTGATAGAGTTCGCACTGGAGAAAAGCACGCCCTTCTCTGCAGATCTCTCGCGCAGGTCACTGCCGAAGACTTTTTTCAGCGTACTCTGCGCGTCATCGAAATTGCCTTCGATGCCGACGACCTTCACATTATCTCCGAGCTGCTTCTGCATCTGATCCTGCTGCAGCGGGCTGACACCGTGAGACGGGTAGAAGACCATGATGTGTACCCCCGGCACGTCGCGGAAGCCTTCCAGCGCCGCTTTGCCGGTATCTCCGGAGGTCGCAGTCAGGATCAGCACCTCCTTGCCATCCTTCTGCTGCTTCTTAGCATACACAAGAAGGTACGGGAAGAGGGAGAGGGCAAGATCTTTGAATGCACAGGTCCTTCCATGGAACATCTCTGCCATGGAGAAGGACTCCGACATCGTCTTCACCGGCACGATCTCCGGTGTCTCGAATGTCCCAGTGTATGCATCATGCGTCAGCCTCTTCATATCTTCTTCCGGGATATCGGTGAAGAAATGGGACAGCACATAAGCCGCCAGCTCTTCATAAGAAAGATGCATCAGATCATCAGCTGCCAGAAAAGGCGCTGGCAGCTCCGATGGCACATAGAGCCCGCCGTCACTCGCCAGTCCTTTCACCAGCGCTTCCAGTGCGGTCACGGTCTCACTGCTTCTTGTACTTCTATATTTCATAGGACACCTCCATCGAGATAAACTTAACTTTATTGTAACATAGACGAGAATGGGATGCTACAAATTTAGGGGTTTAGAATCACGGTAGCGGCTTCGCCGCACATATATATGAGGCGATGCCCGAAAGCGGCATTGAAGTCACCTGTCACTTGAGGCGCCTGATCTCCAATCCCTGCCTACTCATCCCTGCTTTCAAACTTTAAAGTTTCTGGGAAAGAGGTTTGCGATATGCGCACAGTGCCATACAAAATTATGCGGCGCTTCTATATGCTTATGCGCCGCACCACCATTTCGCATTTCTCATAAAAAAGCCCGCCGCAAGAAATGTCTCACGGCGGGATCGATTTCTACTCACCCTACATAGCCCAGCCAGTGCCAATACGTGGCCGAGAAGACGAGGATCATCACATACGCAGCGATGGTGAACGGAATGCCTGTCTTTAAAAAATCCTTCGATGTAATATAGCCCGTGCTGTAGGCGATCATGTTCTGCGGCGCATTGACCGGCAGGATGTAGCCGAAGCAGATGGTGTACTGCAAGATCATGGTCATGCCAAGCACATTGATACCGGATGTTTCCACACTCTGAAGGACGGCTATGACGATCGGGATCATGGCGGCAGCGAGGCCGGTCGCACTCGCAAAGCCCAAGTGGATGACCGTCAGGAAGAAGGCCAGCACCGCAATGACCATGAGTGGCGACATGGTCTCCATACCAAAGAGGGAGACGAAATGATTGGCGAGCCAGATGGCTGCCCCCGATTTCAGAAGCGCCGCGCCAAGGCTGATACCGACGCCGAAGAGTGCTACCGTGCCCCAGTTGATATGCGGCACCGCATCCTTCCAAGTCATGAAGCCGATCTTCGGCAGCATCATGAGCATGATACCGGCGATGGTGACAGTCGTAGTATCAAAGGGATGCAGTTTCTTTTCTGTGACCCAGAAAAAGAGCAGGACAAGCGAAATGCAGAGAAGCTTCTTTTCAGAGAGGGTGACAGGGCCCATTTCCTTCAGCATCTTATCGATCGCTTCCTTCCCGCCGGGCATTTCTTTCACTTCTGGAGGCATGACATGGATCAGGAGGAAATAAAGAATGACCGACATGATGGCGGCATAGGGAGCGGCTGCGATGAACCATTCCAGCCAGCTGATGTCCTTACCCAAGACCTGCTGGATAAAACCGATGGCGACCATATTCTGCGCCGCAGCGGTCTTGATCCCGATATTCCAAAGGCTGTCTGCCTGTGCGACGGCCATCATGAGAACACCCGCAAAGGTACTCCCTTTCTCAAGACCGAAAGCGCGGATGATGCCGATGACGATCGGGACCATGCAGGAAACGCGCGCCGTCGTCGACGGGACGAAGAAGCTCAGAAGGAAACCGACAAAAATAACACCGATGACCAGACGGTTCGACTTGACGCCGATATGCGACATGACGATGAGCGCGATACGCTTATCCAACCCTGTCATCATCATGCCGG
>JAIJLI010000323.1 GCA_022722495.1 Dialister sp.
GGAGTTGCTAGTAATCGCGGATCAGCATGCCGCGGTGAATGCGTTCCCGGGCCTTGTACACACCGCCCGTCACACCACCCGAGTCGTCTGCACCCGAAGCCGCCGGCCCAACCCGCGAGGGGGGGAGGCGTCGAAGGTGTGGAGGGTGAGGGGGGTGAAGTCGTAACAAGGTAGCCGTACGGGAACGTGCGGCTGGATCACCTCCTTTCTAGGGAGAGAGAGCTTCCTGAAAGCAAGATTGACACGACGGCCGGGGTGCCCCGTCCGGTCCCCGTTCCTCGGGCCCGAGCCTCGCAGCGTCCGGTCCCGGGGGGTCCCCCGCGCACCTTGAGAGCCGCATAGCGAGATGGATCATCCATTTGAACATGGAACGTGATCTGATCGATTCTCAGATATCAGAGAGATGAAGATATCACCGATCTGCAACTGAAGATTCAATTTACATTTCCAAGTAAGGAAGCATCTAATCGAGATGAGATAGTCTCGATCGCCGCCCGGGCGCGTCCCGGGCGACGGTGTGCGACACCCAACACTGAATCAGGCACAGCGATGTGCTACTCAGTCATGAGCGCGATCGTCCCGCGATGCGCGGGAAGATACGCAGGGCGCGCTGGCGGATGCCTTGGCATGGGAAGCCGAAGAAGGGCGCGGCAAGCCGCGATAGGCCTGGGGTAGGGGCACACACCCGCCGATCCCAGGGTACCCGAATGGGCGAACCCGCCCGGCGATGGCCGGGCATCCCCCTCCCGAAACGATAGGGAGGGGGAGGACAACCGGGGGAACTGAAACATCTAAGTACCCCGAGGAGAAGAAATCAACTGCGAGATCCCCCGAGTAGCGGCGAGCGAAAGGGGGCCGAGGACAAACCACCGGTCGCACGCGGGCGGCAGCCTTCGCGCCGGTGGGGTTGCAGGGCGCTGCACCCGGGGCCTGCCGGCCCCGGCGCGAACGCTCCCGGGCGGGCCGAACGGCATGGGAAGGCCGGCGGCACAGGGTTAGGGCCCCGTAGGCCCCGCCCGTCGGAGCGGCGCGGACGGCGTCCCTGAGTAGGGCCGCGCACGTGAAACGCGGTCCGAACCCGGGGGGACCACCCTCCAATCCTGAATACTCTCCCATGACCGATAGCGAACCAGTACCGCGAGGGAAAGGTGAAAAGCACCCCGGGAGGGGAGTGAAACAGTACCTGAAACCGCGCGCCCGCGAGGCGTCGGAGCAGCTTCGAGCTGTGACGGCGTGCCTTTTGTAGAATGAGCCAGCGAGTCGCTGGCCGCCGGCGAGGTTTAGCTTTGGAAGCGAGCCGTAGCGAGAGCGAGTCCGAACAGGGCGATCACGAGTCGGCGGCCGCGGACGCGAAGCCGGGTGAGCTACCCGTGGGCAGGCTGAAGCGGGGGTAAGACCCCGTGGAGGGCCGAACGGGGGTGCGTTGAAAAGCGCTCCGATGACCCGCGGGTAGGGGTGAAAGGCCTATCAAACCCGGAGATATCTCGTTCTCCCCGAAATAGCTTTAGGGCTAGCGTCGACCGTTAACCCCTGGAGGTAGAGCACCGGATCGATGAGGGGGCCTCGCAGCCTACCGAGTCGAACCGAACTCCGAATGCCAGAGGGTCCAGAGGTCGGCAGTCAGAGCATGTGGGCTAAGCTGTGTGCTCGAGAGGGAAACAGCCCAGACCGCCCGCTAAGGTCCCCAATTGCAAGCCGAGTGGCAAAGGATGTGCGTCCGCGCAGACAACCAGGAGGTTGGCTTAGAAGCAGCCACCCCTTCAAAGAGTGCGTAACAGCTCACTGGTCGAGTGGACATGCGCCGACAATACACGGGGCTAAGCTTGCAACCGAAGCGGCGGGATGTTTATCACATCGGTAGGGGGGCGTCCCCAGCGGGGCGAAGCCGGAGGGTCACCGACGGTGGACTGCTGGGGAGCGAGAATGCTGGCATGAGTAGCGAGAGACGAGCGAGAGACTCGTCCGCCGTAAACCCGAGGTTTCCTGGGCGAGGCTAATCCCCCCAGGGTCAGTCGGGGGCTAAGGCCAGGCCGGAAGGCGTAGCCGAAGCGCAGCAGGTGGACATTCCTGCACCATCGAGGGACCGTCACGACCGACGGGGCGACGGATCGGGGTAGCCGGGCGGGGTTCTGGACGTCCCCGTGAGCGCGCGCGGCCCGCATCCCAGGCAAATCCGGGGTGCGCGAGGGCTAGGCGCGGGACGAAGCGAGCGAGCGAAGCCGGTGAGCCCTGGTCCCCAGAAAAACCCCTAGGCAGGGCCCTCGATGCCCGTACCGCAAACCGACACAGGTGGGTGGGTAGAACATACCGAGGCGATCGGGCCAACCATGGTCAAGGAACTCGGCACAATGGCCCCGTAACTTCGGGAGAAGGGGTGCCCCCGCGTACGTGAACCGGCCGGCCCGGGGAGCGGAGGGGGGCCGCAGTGAAGAGGCCCAAGCGACTGTTTACCAAAAACACAGGACTCTGCAGAAGCCGCAAGGCGACGTATAGGGTCTGACGCCTGCCCGGTGCCGGAAGGTCACGGGGAGGGGTTAGCGCGCCGCGCGAAGCCCCGAACCCAAGCCCCGGTAAACGGCGGCCGTAACTATAACGGTCCTAAGGTAGCGAAATTCCTTGTCGGGTAAGTTCCGACCTGCACGAACGGCGCAACGACTTGGGCGCTGTCTCGACCATGGGCCCGGTGAAATTCCACTAGTCGTGAAGATGCGACTTACCCGCGGAAGGACGGAAAGACCCCGTGAACCTTCACTGCAGCTTGGCATTGGCCGCTGGCCCGTCGCGTAGAGGATAGGCGGGAGGCTTCGAAGCCCGGGCGCCAGCCCGGGCGGAGCCGCCCTTGGAATACCGCCCCCGACGCGCCGGCGTCCTAACCCCGTCCCGTGAAGCCGGGCGGGGGACCGTGCCAGGCGGGCAGTTTGACTGGGGCGGTCGCCTCCTAAAGGGTAACGGAGGCGCGCGAAGGTCCGCTCGGGACGGTCGGCAACCGTCCTCATGAGTGCAAGAGCGTAAGCGGGCTTGACTGCGAGGCAGACACGCCGAGCAGGCGCGAAAGCGGGCTCTAGTGATCCGGCGGCCCCACGTGGGAGGGCCGTCGCTCAACGGATAAAAGGTACTCCGGGGATAACAGGCTGATCTTGCCCAAGAGTCCACATCGACGGCAAGGTTTGGCACCTCGATGTCGGCT
>JAIJLI010000324.1 GCA_022722495.1 Dialister sp.
GGTATTGCTACCTCGCACATCGGCTTGATTCGTTCGCTGTACTGTTCAGTTTTCAAAGAACCATCGCTCTTCAAGCGACTTGATTATCTTACCACATTCGTAGAGGTTTGTCAAATGATTTTTTGAAATCTTTTTCATCGCTCTTTCGAACGGGGCCGCTTCATCAGCGACGGGTATTATCTTACCACACTGCCTTTCTTGTGTCAACTGTTTTTTCATGTTTTTTTGATAGGGCGTCTTGCTGGCACTACCTGTCCTCCGCAAGCGAAAAAGATTTCTCGCTCCGTTCTATGTGACGATGGCAAGCACGCTTCACAAAGTAGGCACATCATCGAGATGAGCATATAGTATATATGCTATTTGTATAGGCGCGGTGAAGCGGCATCGCATTTCTGCTCTCTTGCCTAAAAGCAGGATTTGCAAGGCAGATGCCCTGCCGGAAGTTCTACGCCAATTATATATGTATATCATATATTCCTATACGCTTATTCTGTAGAAATTACATAAAATAGTATACTTCTATTCCCCTTTTGTGCTATACTATACGCGTTATCGATTCATTCATTCTTTTTAGTTGATACAAGTGAGGTATGTATTATGACTGGCATTCCGCTGCTCATTGTGTTCTGTCTGGCGATCGTTTTGATGATCGTAGCGATCTCGAAGTTCCACATCCATCCGTTTCTCTCGCTGATGGGGACGTCGCTCGTTCTGGCGGTGATCGTGGGACTGCCGCTGGAGAAGATCCCCGGCATCATTGGTTCGGGGTTCTCCGGTGTATTTTCCAGCATCGGTATCGTCATCATTTTAGGGGCGTTGATCGGGCTCATTCTAGAGAAGACGGGGGCTGCCATCCGCCTTGCGGATGTAGTGATCCGTTTCGTCGGAGAGAAGCATCCGCAGCTGGCGCTGATGCTGATGGGCTGGATCGTTTCCATTCCGGTCTTCTGCGACAGCGGCTTTGTCATTCTGAATCCGATCCGTAAGGCGCTGTGCCGCAAGCTCAAGGGCGCAAGCCCGGCGGGCATGGCCGTAGCTCTTTCCGCCGGTCTGTATGCGGCTCATGTATTCATCCCGCCGACACCCGGCCCGATCGCTGCAGCCGGCTCTTTGGGTCTGGCTGACCATCTGGCAGGCGTCATCCTCGCGGGTGTCATCGCTTCCGTACCGGCGCTGGCTGCTGCTTATATTTTCTCTTTATATATCGCAAAGAAGGATATCTCTGTCCGCGCAGACGAGAAGGCGTCTCAGGATACGGAGAAAAGTTATGAGGAGCTGGTGGCCGGCTTCGGGAAGCTGCCGGGTGCATTCTCCTCGTTCGCTCCGATCGTCATCCCTGTCGTTCTGATGGCTCTGGGTTCTTTCGTTTCCATGATCGGTCTTCAAGGTGCTTCTGCCGTTCTCTGCAAATTCTTTGCTACGCCTATCATCGCGCTCACCGTCGGTCTGCTACTGGCTGTGCGCCTGCTTGCCAGCACGCACACGATGAATCGTTTCGCAGCCATCACGGATGAGACGCTGAAAACGGTGGGGCCGATCCTTTTTGTCACGGCAGCGGGCGGCGTACTGGGCAAGGTCATCACGGCAGCCGGTTTCGTCGAATTCATGAAAGCCAATGCCGCTTTCCTTTCTTCGGTCGGCATTTTCTTCCCATTCCTGATCTCTGCCATCCTGAAGACGGCGCAGGGCAGCTCCACGGTCGCGATCACCACGACAGCGGGCATCATGGGCATGTACACGGACTCGGCTTCCATGATGTCTGCTCTGGGTCTGCAGTCTGAAATGGCTGCGCTTCTGACGGTCATGGCGATCGGCGCGGGCGCGATGACTGTCTCGCACGCCAATGACAGCTACTTCTGGGTCGTCACCAATTTCACCGGGCTTGATCCGCAGGATGGCTACCGGACACAGAGTATGATGACGCTCATCGTCGGCATTGTTTCCATGGTCGGCATTTTCCTCGCTTCTCTTGTTCTACTGTAACCGGCAGGAGGGTCACGCATGAAAACCATCATTGCCATGGATTCTTTTAAGGGCTGTCTCTCGTCTCTGGATGCGGGAAATACGATCAAAGAGGCGATCCTTTCCCGCTATCCGTCTGACTCGGTCGAGGTCTTTCCGCTGGCAGACGGCGGGGAGGGGACGGTCGATGTGCTGACGGCGGGTCTTGGCGGAGACATCGTCCCTGTCACGGTAACAGGGCCTCTGGGGCAGCCGGTCGCAAGCCGCTATGGCTGGCTTCCGAAGAGCCGCACGGCTATCATCGAGATGGCGGATGCCTCCGGACTGCCTCTTGTGCCGCCGGCTTTTAGAAATCCGATGAATACCACCACCTACGGCCTCGGCGAGCTCATCAGTGCTGCCTTGTCCCGTGGATGCCGCCACTTCATCATCGGCATCGGAGGAAGTGCGACGAATGATGCCGGCATCGGCATGCTGACGGCGCTGGGCTATCATTTCTATCAGGAAGATGGCAGCCGTGTCAAAGGCTACGGCCGTGATCTGGCAAAGATCGTACGCATCGATGACAGCGAGGTATCTCCGCTCCTCAGGGAATGCCGCTTCGACATCGCCTGTGATGTGACGAATCCGCTCTGCGGCAGCGAGGGCTGTTCGCATGTCTTCGGTCCGCAGAAGGGCGCGACTCCCGAGATCGTCACCCGCATGGACGCTGACATCGCCCGTTTTGCCGCTCTCGCCGAACGCTTCACCGGAAAGGCGGCAGCTCTTATCCCCGGAGCAGGCGCCGCCGGAGGTCTTGGCTTCGCATTCCATACATTTCTAAATGGATCGCTGACGCCCGGGATCACGTTGGTCCTCGAAGCCATCCACATCGCGGATGCACTTCCATCCGCCGACCTTGTCATCACCGGCGAGGGACGAATGGATCATCAGACTGCGATGGGCAAGGCGCCTGTCGGCGTCGCACAGCTCGCCAAGCGCTGTGCGCCTTCCTGCCGCACCATCGCTCTCTGCGGCTGTGCGGCAGAAGAAGCCGCCTCTGTCAATGAGCATGGCATCGATGCCTATTTCCCCATCCTGCATGAGGCGATGGATGCGGAAGAGGCCATGCGGAAGGATGTCACGACGGCCAATCTCCGTCAGACGGTCACTCAGGTCCTGCGTC
>JAIJLI010000325.1 GCA_022722495.1 Dialister sp.
GATCATGCCTTCATAGACTTCGACGCCCGGTTCCAGGAAAAGCTCGCCACGGTCGAGGACAGAGTTCAGGCCGTATGCGGTGGTGGTGCCGGATTCGAAAGCCACGAGGGAGCCTCTGGTTCTGCCCGGGATATCACCCTTATATGGTGCATAGCCCTGGAAGACATGGTAGAGGATACCTGTGCCGCGGGTGGTGGTCAGGAGTTCATTACGGAAGCCGATGAGGCCGCGGGCTGGGATGGAGAATTCCATCTTCATATAGCCTGCGAGTTCTTCCATGGAGATCATTTCTGCTTTTCTCGGTCCAAGACCTTCCATGACAGCGCCCATGAATTCCTGCGGTACTTCGATGGTCAGACGTTCGAGCGGTTCGCACTTCTGTCCGTTGATTTCCTTGAAAATAACCTGCGGCTTGGAGACTTCGAGTTCGAAGCCTTCACGGCGCATGGTCTCGATCAGGACGGAGAGGTGGAGCTCGCCGCGGCCGGAAACCTTGAATGCATCAGATGTTTCCGTGTCTTCTACACGAAGAGCCACGTTCGTTTCGATTTCCTTGTAGAGACGGGCACGGATATGGCGGGAAGTGACGAAGTCACCCTCACGGCCGGCAAATGGGCTCTTATTGACATGGAATACCATGGACAGGGTCGGTTCGTCGATGTGGATCGCCGGCAGTGCTTCCGGATTCGTCGCATCAGCGACCGTTTCACCGATATTGATATCTTTGAAGCCGGCCATAGCGATGATGTCGCCAACCTTCGCTTCATCGACAGGCGTACGTTTCATGCCCTGCCAGTGGAAGAGCTGACCGATATGGTCGCTTCTGATCTTTTCGCCATCGGTGATAGCGACAGGCATCCCCTGCTTCGCGGTACCGCGGGTCACACGGCCGATAGCGACCTTGCCGAGGTAGTCATCCGCTTCGAGCGTGGTGACCATGACCTGCAGACCAGCATCCGGATCGCCTTCCGGGCATGGGATATACTTCAGGATCGCATCAAAGAGCGGGTCAAGGTTCTTGCCTTCATCATTCATGTGGAGCTTGGCGATGCCGCTTCTAGCCGATGCATAGAGCAGCGGGAAATCGAGCTGGTCATCGTCCGCATCGAGTTCCATGAAGAGCTCGAGGATCTCGCCTTCGACATCGGAAATACGCTGATCCGGACGGTCGATCTTATTGATGACGACGATCGGCTTCAGCTTGTGTTCCAGCGCTTTTCTCAGGACGTACTTCGTCTGCGGCATCGGGCCTTCATGAGCATCGACGAGGAGCAGTACGCCATCGACCATGTTCAGGATACGTTCGACTTCGCCGCCGAAGTCCGCATGCCCTGGGGTGTCGACGATATTGATCTTCACACCGTCATGCATGACAGAGGTATTTTTCGCCAGGATGGTGATGCCGCGTTCACGTTCCAGTGGATTCGAGTCCATGACGCGTTCTGCGACCTTCTGGTTATCTCTGAAAATGTGGCTCTGCTTCAGCATGGCATCGACCAGAGTCGTCTTACCATGGTCGACGTGAGCGATAATGGCAATGTTGCGGATATCTTCTCTTTTCATTTCTTTCCTTTTCCCCCTCGGGCAACCTATTGCGCCTAGGCGCACTTTTTTGATGATGACTTCACGCTATGGTGAAGCCGTCAAGTTATCATATATTCGGAAATACAATTTATTATACCACGTATACGCAAGAGTGGGAAAATAATTTTTTCGTGAAGGCTGAACCATTCGCCTGAAGCACCGTATGCACGCTCTCCGATACGTTGTTTTCTATGGCCCGTTTTCATCCCATCAAGGTGTCATGGCCGACGAAAAGCGCACTTTATTTTAGTCAGGATGACGATATGGGAATATCATTTCTTCACTACACCGTCCTCCCGAGCTGACAGTTCATACCAGAGGAAAGAGCGGAGATCGAAGGGGCGGATGCCATCCGTATTTTTCGAAAGGCGCCTCTCATCCAAGTTTCCTATTCCATTTTCGCGGCAAGCTCGTCCCATTTCTCATAGAGAGCTTCGAGCTTTTTCTGTGCTTCGTCGTACTCGGCGGCGAGGTCTGCATAGTTGTCCGGATCCATGCTCATCTGCGCGGTGTACATCTTGACCGTCGCTTCGAGGCGGCCGATCTCCATTTCCACATGGCTGAGCTTTTCCCTTTCTACGGCCGAGACTTCCTGCTTCTTCTGGTGTTCCTTCTCAGGCGCAGTCTTATCTTCCTCCGGCTCTTCTTCTACAGTCTCTTCCCCGTTGCGGTCTTTTTCAAAGGCTTCGAGGTCGAGCTTTTTCTCTTTATAGTAGCTGTAGTTCCCGAGGTACTCGGTGAGCTTTCCATGTTCCATTTCTACGATGCGGGTCGTGATCTTATCTAAGAAATAGCGGTCATGCGAGACGACGAGTGAGGTGCCGCCGAAGGCCTGGATGGCCTGCTCCATGATCTCCCTCGTAGGGATATCGAGATGGTTCGTCGGTTCGTCGAGGATGAGGAAATTCGGTTTCTCGAGAAAGAGACACAGGAGCGAGAGACGTGCCTTCTCTCCGCCGGAGAGCATGGCGACCTGCTTGAATACGTCATCGCCGCGGAACAGGAACATCCCGAGGATATTTCTGGCTTCCTTCTCTCCGAAATTGAAGGTGTCACGCACTTCGTCAAGGACGGAAAGCTCGGGGTGGAGTCGCTCCTGCTCCTGCGAGTAGTAGCCCATCTTCACATTATTGCCGAGCTGGATGATGCCGCTGTCTGCCGTCTTTTCTCCCGTGATGAGCTTCAGGAGCGTGGTCTTGCCCGCGCCATTCGGGCCGATGAGGCCGAGTACCTCCCCTTTTTTGATATGAAGGTTCAGGTCCTCAAAGATCAGATGATCCTTGTAGGAGGCTTTCGCACGCACGATGTCGAGTACCTTCTCCGCACATTCCTGCGGCGGATCAAAGTGGAAACGGAGCGTCGCCTGATGGACAGGCTTATCAAGACGCTCGAGGCGGTTCAGCTGTGACTGGCGGCCGCGCGCCTGCTTCGCCTTGATGCCTGCCTTATAGCGTCGGATATACTCTTCCGTTTCCTTGATGTGCTCCTGCTGCTTGTCGTACTGACTGCTGATATCGAACTGCAATTTCCCGGTCACGGA
>JAIJLI010000326.1 GCA_022722495.1 Dialister sp.
TTCTTGATCGGCTCATCGAAGGGCGGCGTGAAGGTGGTGGGCACTGCGAGCTGGGGATTCACCCGCAAAAGCCAGTGATAGATGCGGTTTGCTTTTTCCGCCGCCGTCTTTTCCTCTTTGTGGAAGCAGGTGATCTTCATCATGCGGGAAAAGGGCGGGTAATTCAGCAGGCGTCGGTACTCGATCTCCTGCCGGTAGAATCCTTCATAGTCCTGCCTGGCCGCCGCCTGAATGACATAGTGATCCGGATTATACGTCTGGAGCAGGACTTCCCCCTGCTCGCGGCCGCGGCCCGCACGGCCCGCACACTGGGTGATGAGGTTGAAGGTCTGCTCGGAGGCAAGGTAGCTTGGCATATTGAGCGGCCCATCTGCCGAAAGGATACCGACCGTCTGCACGCCGGGGATATCATGTCCCTTGGCCACCATCTGCGTGCCAAAAAGGATATCGATATCTCCGCGGCGGAATTTTTCCAGAATGGTCCGTGCGCTGTTCTTCTTCTGCGTACTGTCTACATCGAAGCGCTGGATGCGTGCTTCGGCAAGTGCCTCGTGCAAGTCCTCCTCGACATGCTGCGTACCACGCCCGAGGTAGAGGATCTTCCGGCTGTGGCACTTCGGACATTCATGGGGCAGCGGATGCACTGTCTCACAGTAATGGCATTTCAGCTGCGCAGTGTCTTTGTGATAGACCAGAGAAACATCGCAGTTCTGGCATTTGAAGACATAGCCGCAGTCAGCGCACATGAGCGCCGTCGAGAAGCCGCGGCGGTTCAGAAGAAGGATGGACTTCTCTTTCCTTTCGATGGTCGCCCTGAGCATCTCCACCATCGGATGCGACAGCGCCTCCCCGGTGGGATCGCCCTTGAGGTCATAGATATGAATGGCGGGAAGCTTCGTCTGAAAGACGCGGTGCTTCATTTCCACAAGCTCGATCTTTCCCGTCTTCGCCGCATGGTACGTCGCGATCGAAGGCGTCGCGGCGCCGAGGACAATCGGGCAGTGGTAGATCTCCCCCATCATCTTGGCCGCATCACGCCCATTGTAGCGAGGCGTCTCTCCCTGCTTGTACGAGGAATCATACTCTTCATCGACGACGATGAGCTTCAGATGACGGAAGGGCATGAAGATCGCCGAACGCGAGCCGATGATGATCGTACTCTCGCCATTGGCGATGCGTTGGCGGTTGTTATAGCGCTCGCCCTTGCTAAGACCGCTGTGAATGAAGACGACCTTATCCCCTAAGAGTGAGGCGAAGTAGGATGTCATCTGGCTCGTCAGAGCGATCTCCGGCACCAGAATGAGCGCAGATCCGCCCCGTTCCAGCGCCCTCTCCGCAGCGCGCAGGTACACCTCTGTCTTCCCGCTCCCTGTCACCCCCTTCAGGAGAATGCCTTTGAATGCTTCCGCATCGACGGCTTTGGAGATCACGGAAAGCGCCTGCTGCTGCTCTTCCGTCAGCGCGCGTTCCTTCCGTTTTTCCTGCTCATCGATCAGAGAAAAGGTCTTCTTTCTTTTATAAAAGACCTTTCCATAGCCGGAAAGGCAGAAGGCCTTCACAACGCTTGAAGAAAAGCCCTTCTCCGCCGCCTCCCGAAAGGACATCGGCCCTTTCTCCGTGAGCGCCTGCCACAGGAGTGCCTGCTTCGGACTGCGCCGCTTCTGTCCCTCATCGGGCGCCTCATTCGGCGCGAGCCATTTCTCCAGCGGCTCTTTATGCACGGCGGAAAGCCGCTCCTTTCTGACAAGCCAGGCCGCCTTGACGCATTTCACGAGATCACTTCCAAGAAGGGTTTTCGCATCTTTTTCCGACAGACTGTCGACCGAAGGATCGATGAGCCCGCGAAGCTCTGCCTCCATCGGCACACGCGCCCAGTCGATCGTATACTCGGCCTCAGTCAGGATCCCCTTTTTGTCGATAAAGAAGAGGCGCAGCGCCTCGATCAGCATACACATATAATAGGAAGATAGCTTCCTCGCAAGCGCGAGCATTTCCTCCGTGAACCACGGGAAAGGATCGACCAGAGAGCGGATGGAAAGCAGCCGATAGGAGATCTTCTCTTCCTCCTCGCGGCGCACCGACAGGATGATCCCCTCCTCCGTGCGACGCGCAAAAGGTACGACGCAGCGATAGCCCACGTCCGCTTGCCCGAGAAGTGCATCCGGGATCCTGTAAGAAAAGGTACGGTTCAAGTGCTTCGACGGCCGATTGATCAAGACCTCGGCGATGGAAATCAGCATGACGCCCTCCTTTCGGCGCAAAAAAAGAGAAGACACGAGAATATGTCTTCTCTATTTTAGCATATGAAGGAAAGGGGTTTGGGGTTAGCCCGTGGGGCATGCGGCCTCTGGATCAGGGATGAACGCTTTGCTTGAATGAGGAAGTAGGAATGGTGGTGGCGGCTTCGCCGAGATCGATGGCTCAGGTCGCAGCTGTTCTGGCATTCGTTATCTCTCATACGACGTTTCTCGCCGCTCAGGATGACGAAACGGGGCGATGCCCGCTTTCGGTATTCAAACCGCAAATCTCATTTCCCTCGGCCAACCTCCTGCCCTTCGGGCATCCCCCTTCCTGAGGGAAGGGGCAGATGCATCATCAGCCTAATCCCTAGCCACTACTCACTCGCAACACCTGTAAACCTGTTATTCTCAGATGCCCGCTTCCTTCTTCAAAACTTCCGCTTTATCGGTATGTTCCCACGGGAGGTCCACATCAGTGCGGCCAAAGTGACCATAGGCCGCAGTCTGCTTGTAGATCGGGCGGCGGAGATCGAGCATGTCGATGATGCCGGCCGGACGCAGTTCGAAATGTTTACGAATGAGTGCGACGATGGCTTCATCGGAGATCTTGCCGGTACCGAAGGTATCGACGAAGATGGAGACCGGACGTGCGACGCCGATGGCATAGGCGAGCTGGATCTCGCAACGGTCAGCGATGCCGGCAGCGACGATATTCTTCGCTACATAGCGAGCTGCATACGCTGCAGAACGGTCGACTTTCGTCGGATCCTTGCCGGAGAATGCACCGCCGCCATGACGGGCCATGCCGCCATAGGTATCGACGATGATCTTACGGCCGGTAAGACCGGCATCCCCTTGCGGGCCGCCGATAACGAAACG
>JAIJLI010000327.1 GCA_022722495.1 Dialister sp.
TTAATAATTAATGTACAAAGATACAGATAATATTTCAGAAAACAAGCATTTTTCTGATTATTAACAATATATCACTGCAAAAATAGAACCGCAATTCAACAAAACATGCTTGAAACGGGGCGGTAACGGCCTTAAAAATCGAGTTACCGCCCTAGTTCAAGCATATTTTTATCTAAAATCCTTTACGGTATTCAAATAAAAATATTATCTTTGTGGCCAATTATCAGAGCCTTAGGGCTAATTGTTATCATAAAATAAGACTTTACAGACTAGACTACCAGAGTCTATTTCAAGAAAATAGGGAACGTTATGAAATATCAACGCTCCCTATTTTTGTATATCAATACCCTGGGTTTTGAGTCAAATTTGGATTCATATCTATTCCATTTTGAGGAATAGGTAAAAGCAACTGATATTTTTCTAATCCGAGTTCTTTCATCGCCAAACCATTCCTTTTCAAGAAAGCAAAATAGTCTTGCAATTTAAGAGACTTCCTCAGTTGCTTAATTCCCTCAACTGAAACATTTGTTCCGGAAATACCATTTATATTACCCACTTCTGAAATATATTTTGAAGCCTTTGCATTGTTACCCAAGTGAATTTGGCATTCAGCATATAAAAGCTTGACATCTGTAGTAGTCATGATAGGTACTACCTCTTCAGGACTTCCATCTACATTTACCCTAGAGGCTCTTGACCCAATGCCAAACATCAAAGCCAATATCAAATCTTTGCTTTCAGATGTATATTTTGTTGGAACTTTTTCCATAGAGTATATATTTTTGTCAACAACTTTTTGGAGTAAATCACTAGCTGCAGCCCATTTTTGCTGGTACATATATACTTTCGCCAAAAGAATACGAGCTACATCCTTCGATACGAACAGAGCATCATTGGCGTTGGTTGCAAAAGCTACACATTTCTTTTCATCCAAATTTCTTATTGCTTCTACCAGTTCTTCTTCCAGCATTTGTAGAATACTAGATTCGGATGTTCTTGAAGGATCTGCATAACTTCCAAAACCTGCATTAGGCATCACAACTACACCACCCCACCAAATCAACATTTGATAGTAGCACAAATCTCGATAAACATTCAGATAAGGAGAATATACTGCCCTATACATGGCATCTGCTCTATACAAACTTGCAATTCTATTCAGCGCTTGGTATGAGTTTATCCAACAATCATGGATATTCGATTCACTGCTACGAATAGGAGCAACAAAACTAGGATCATTTATTATCTTTGTATAACGATAATTCATCTGAGCCTCAAGGGTTACAGCATTTGCCAAGCTCTCCATAAATCCAAAAACACAACTGATACCATCACTTCCGAGTCGAGGCACTATGATTCCTGCATTAGGATTAGCTTGCTGAGTTAAGTTCAAACTAGCCACTACATTACCCATACCATCATATAAAGGAATTGAAACTGCTTGTTCCTTTCTAAAAGAGGCAGCCTTTACAACCACCTTTAAGATATTATTATTCAATTCTTTAGTATAGTTGATACAAGGTTCACTTCCACTTCCGGTCTCATAAATTCCCATTCCAGGAACAGAAGTCAAATTATCGTATTTATCATCACTAGGAATACTTGGTCGCTCTAAGTAAACAGGTACAGTTGTATTTACCTTTACCTCATAGCTTCCACCTTCCATAGGTACATTGATATTATTTGTTTCCAAACTGACAGGATGATTTTCAGGCGCAATTTCATTTCCTGCGGTTCCATCTCCATCCCAATCGAAATAATAGATGAGATTCTTAACGGCAACCTCTTTACCCATCTCTTGATAGCGTTTTTTGATATTCTCTGCTATTTGAGGCAATTTGCTTTCCAAAGAGAACATATCTTTACGAATTTGAAGCTTGGTAGTTTCTGAGAAATTACCATCCTCAGCAAACTCTTCTGAAAGTTGAGATAAATACTCAGTAATTTGTGCTTCAGAACGATTGTACAGTATTAAAGATGACACGGCAATAAGAGCAGCAGCTTCATCAGTACCAGAAGTAATGGAGAAATGATTAACATCAGTCTTGGCATACTTTTCGAGACCAAAAGTCTTGAGGACTTCTTCTTGTGCCTGATTGTTGGCTTCCTTAAACGACTTACCATCCTTAGCTACCAAATCCATAACTCTCTGATACTTAAGATGTGAAAGAATATTCAAATTCACATCAGCTGCATTTTGAAGATTAGCAACAGCATTTAAAGCCAAGGTTCCTTTAGAAAGTTCGCCAGTTACTTCATTAAAATAATATCCAGAAGCAGACAGTTTTACATAGGGAGACTTTAACAATTTAGATCCAAAAGTAAAAGTACCCTCATTATCTGTAATCGTAGAAGTAAAAGACTCACCAGTTTCATCTAGGTCAGCATCTAAAGGCTGCATTTGGATGGCTGTACCTCTAACAAAAGGACCTTTTTCTACCTTACCACCTACATTAAAGTTAGTAGGAGTGTAACCATCCAGGTCGTCATTACTAGAACAAGACTGTAGCATTGCCATCATTCCTATGGTAACAACCACAACGGCTTTCTTTAAAATTACTTTCATAATCTCATTATTTATTAGTTAAACTTTCATATACAAGAAGCGTGGTCTACATATACCACACCTAACTTTGGAGGTCCTGAGAAAACCCTGAGATACAGATATAGTAATAGTAGCCCACGCTATGCGTGAGAACCACTATGCTATCATTGTATCTCTTTTTGAAAATTTCTCAGGTTTCCAAAGTTACAAGATAAGCATAACGCCTCTTTATATTCTAATATGTCTTGGAGATGGCATACACCAAATCCGCTTCAAAATTACAAAACTTTCCCGACATAGCCACAAGTTTTGGGGGAAAATTTGCATATAAGCCTCACTTTTCTTTCCTTTTTTCTATTTTTAATCACTTTTCTTCTATCTCAGCAGATATTTCGCAACCAAATCTCTAAGCATCGACTCCGGAAGATTCGACAATCCCGTCTCTTGAATCGTAGCATATTCGGGCTTATTCTTTCCGATAATAAACTTACAGTCTCGCCCATCTATGCTTGCATACAAATGGAAGTTGCCTTTGTAAGCCTGCTCTATGCGAACATCAGTACAACTTTTG
>JAIJLI010000328.1 GCA_022722495.1 Dialister sp.
CGCCAAGTCCGCCTAAAGATTCAAGCATATGCGTCTCCTATAAAAATGCCGGGGAGCAGGGGCTTTTCTGATGAAGTGCAGAAAATGCTTGTGGGATCGAATTCTGCGATCGCCTGAGTACTTCCTGACAGGTTCTTCAGGAGCGGGATACCCGCCCACCTTTGACAAGCCACTTAGACTTCTTTTCTGTTTTCCACCGCGCCGGCAAGGGTCATGCTGTCAGCGAAGCCAATATCACCGCCGACAGGGATACCGCGGCCGATGCGAGTGACCTTGATGCCGGACGGTTTGATGAGACGGGTGAGATAGAAAGCCGTGGCCTCGCCTTCCGTATCGGGGTCCGTTGCAAGTATGACTTCCTTCACCGTCTCATCCTTCAAGCGTTCCAGAAGCTCTTTGATCTTGAGATCTTCCGGGCCGATACCATCCAAAGGGGAGAGTGCGCCATGCAGTACGTGATACAGACCATGATATTCATGGCTCTGCTCGAGTGCCATGACGTCTTGCGGCTGTTCGACGACAAGGATGACCGAATGGTCACGGCGCGCATCGCTGCAAATATCGCAGGGATCGCTCGTGGAAAGATTGCAGCACACCGAGCAATAGCAGATCTTGCTCCTGGCTTCTTCGATGACATGAAGAAAATCGCGGACATCGCTTTCCGGACGCTCCATCATGAAGTAGGCCAGGCGGCGAGCGCTCTTGACGCCGATGCCTGGAAGTTTTCTGAATTGCTCAGCGACCAGCTCAAGCTCCTGATTCATTAGAACATGCCGCCAGGAAGCCCCAGGCCGCCTGTCACTTCGCTCATGCCCTTCTGTACCATTTCATCCGCCTTCTTGCTGGCTTCGTTGAAAGCGGTGGTGATGAGGTCTTCGAGCATTTCCGGATCTTCCGGGTCGATCGCATCTTTTGCGATCTTCAGGGAAACGACCTGTTTGTCTCCATTCAGGGTGAGAGCAATAGCACCGCCGCCAACGGAGACGTCGACGGTCTGCTGCTTCAGTTCTTCCTGCTTTTTCTGCAGGTCTTCCTGCATTTTACGTGCTTTTTTTAGCATATTCTGCATCTGGGCTTTATTTCCGAACATAATGAGATCCTCCTTTAGGAATCTTTTGAATAAAATATGGACTGCTTCTTGAAATAGACAAGAACATGGCAGGGGGGCGCGGGTTTGCCGATAGCTCCCTTACCGCTTAGAACTATTCCGTAACCTTTTCATATATATCACAGTCAGGCAGGATTTTCAAGGCTTCTTTAAAAGACGGGTCATCCCGATCAGGAGCTTTGATATCCTTTTCCGTTACCAGCTGGTAGCCATCTCGCAAAACCGCCTTCCTTCCGGGCGCTGCCTCTCTTGCTGGGGATGCAGGCGGATCCGCTTCCCTTACCTGCTTGGCTGCGGACAGCAGTGCGAGGGCATCTGCCTCTTCCGTGCTTCCTTTCAAGACGACATGAAGCTCGACGGAAGAGCCGATGATTTTTTGAAAAGCCTCGGCAGCCATCTTCTGGTACGATTTGTTGTTTCCGGCGGATACCAGCCACTGCTGCGGAGAAGAAATGACGGCGCGCTGCGGCGTGAGATAGAGGAGTACGCCTTTCTGATAACAGGTCAGCATATCGATGCGGCAAATGTCGTGGAAATAACCGAGCACCTTCTGCCAAATAGCAGGATAGGTCGCAGGGTCAAGCAGAGTGGCATTGGCGTTATTCTCTGCTTTGGGCGTCGCTTTTACCGGCAAGGTTTCCGCAGGTTGAGACGGCGCGGGAGACGGTGGCTCTCTTCTCCCTGCTGGCTTTGGTTTAGGAGAAGGCGCAAAGGCAGGCTCTTTAGTAGGAAGCGGCTGAGGCTCCGGTAAAGGCGGGGGCGGCGGTATCATAGATGCCGGCTCGCTCTTCACCGCAGATACCGCGATCGGGGTGGGCGGCTCGAAAGAGGGAGCCGCAGTAGGCGTCTGCCCGGAGGCGCTTCCTTTTTTCAAGGCATCGATCTCTTTTTCCAGCGCGCTGATCCGTTCTGCCAGACTGTCTACGGCAGCGGAGCCCTTCAGACGGCAGAGATGAAGAAGCCCCATCTCCGCGCTCATGCGAGGTGACGAGCTTCTTCGCGTCTCGGTCAGTGACTGGTGGAGATAGTCGAAAAGACTGTCCAGATAGGCTTCTGAGATCTTGGCAGCATCATCCCTCAAAAGGCCGATATTTTTTCCATAGGCAGAAAGTTCCGCCGCATTTGGTTCAATGCGGCAGATCATCAGATTTCTGAAATGCTCCAAAAGGTCACGGAGAATGGCTGCCGGCTCTTTGCCGCTTTGCAGAATGCGGTAGAAGAGGGTCAGTGTTTCACCGCTTTCTCCGTTAAAAATATGATGAGACAATGCAATGATCTGGTCTTTTCCTGTCAATCCGAGAAGGTCATAGACTTCTGCAGCATCGAGCGTCGCTGCTTCGGTTGCAGACGAGCACTGGTCAAGGAGGGAGAGCGCATCTCTGAGCCCGCCATCAGCGCGGACAGCGATGAGGTCAGCGGCATCTTCTGTGAGCGGCATGCCGCTTTCTTTGGCAATATAGAGAAGGTGCTGCTTGATGTCTTCCACGGAAATGCGGTGAAATTCGTAGCGCTGGCAGCGGGAGAGAATGGTGAGCGGGATTTTTTCCGGCTCGGTGGTTGCCAGGATGAAAAGCACGTGGCTCGGCGGTTCTTCCAATGTTTTCAGGAGAGCATTGAAGGCTTCCTTCGTCAGCATGTGTACTTCATCGATGATGTACACTTTCTTGCGGCAGGCGGCGGGAAGCGTCCTGACAGACTCCTTCAGCGCACGTATCTCCTCGATGCCCCTGTTCGATGCGGCATCGATCTCATAGACATCGAGACTTGCGCCCGCATTGATTTCCCGGCAGATCTCGCAGCTGTTGCAGGGATTGCCTTCTTCCAGATGTTCACAATTCACGGCTTTTGCGAGAATTTTTGCCATACTGGTCTTTCCTGTACCGCGCGGACCGGAGAAGAGATAGGCGTGCGCCAGCCGATCCTGCTCGATGGCACGCCGGAGTGGGATGGAAATATGCTTCTGCCCGACCACTTCACTGAAAGTGCGGGGACGC